>NZ_KV804713.1:10644-30298 GCF_001811425.1 Peptoniphilus sp. HMSC062D09
CTCACCCAAAATTTATGGATGAGATTTTTTTATTTATCTTTATTTGTTTTTATTTTTTATTGCTGCCTTTATGAAGCCATTAAAGAGTGGATGAACTTTTGTTGGCCTTGACTTAAATTCTGGGTGGAATTGACAAGCCACAAAGAAGTCATTGTCCTTTATTTCAATTATTTCAACTAAATCTTTATCTTCATTTATTCCAGAAAAAGTCACGCCAGCTGATCTAATTTTTCCTCTAAAGTCATTGTTGAATTCATATCTGTGCCTATGTCTTTCTTTGATTTTTTCTTCTCCGTAAAGGCTATAAACCAAAGTATCCTTTTCAATTGTGCAGTCATAATTTCCAAGTCTAAGAGTTCCACCAACATTCTTGATGTCCTTTTGATTTTCCAAAAGATCAATTATTGGATAATTTGTATCTGGATTTATTTCTGTAGAATTTGCATCCTTGTAGCCAAGTTTATTTCTTGCAACATCAATAAGTGCAATTTGCATTCCATAGCAAATTCCAAAGTAAGGCACATTGTTTTCGCGAGCGTACTTACTTGCCATGATCATGCCTTCTGTTCCACGAGAGCCAAAGCCGCCTGGCACAATTATTCCGTCAAGCCCTTCTAAGATGCTAGCATCCTTTTCTATATCTTCAGAATTTATCCATTTAATCTTTACCTTGTAGCCATTTTCGCAACCTGCATCAGTAAGTGCTTGTGTGACAGATAGGTAAGCATCGTGAAGGCTTACATATTTGCCTACAAGACCAATTGTAACTTCGCCCTTGACGTCTTTAAATCTTTCAACCATTTCTTTCCACTTGCCCTTTGATGCTGGTCTGTCTTCAAGGTCAAGTTCTTTTAAAATATAATCATCTAGATGTTGTTCGTGGAAAACAAGTGGCACTTCATAAATTAAGTCTACATTAGTTGATTGGATAACTGCTTCCACTGGCACATCGCAGAATAGAGAAATTTTTTCTCTCAAATCCTTTGTTACAATGCCATTAGACCTAACAATTATCACATCAGTTTTAATTCCGTTACTCATAAGCTCCTTAAAGGAGTGTTGAGTTGGCTTAGTCTTTAGCTCGTCAGAGCCTGGAATATTTGGCACTAAAACTGTGTGGACAAATAAGACATCTGATGTTTTATTTTCTGAGTGAATTTGTCTTATTGCTTCCAAAAATGGTAGGGACTCAATGTCTCCCACTGTTCCACCAATTTCTGTAATTACAACATCAGCCTTTGATTCTTTGGCAGCCTTATAAACTGCATTTTTTATTTCGTTAGTGATGTGGGGAATTACTTGCACAGTTGCTCCGTCATAATCACCACGCCTTTCCTTGGCAATAACTGTTGAATAAACTTTACCAGTTGTAATTGATGCACCCTTAGTTAGTTCTTCGTCGATAAATCTTTCATAGTGGCCAAGGTCAAGGTCAGTTTCTGCTCCGTCTTTAGTTACAAAAACTTCTCCATGTTGGTAGGGACTCATAGTGCCTGGGTCCACATTTAAGTAGGGGTCAAACTTTTGCATAAATACTGAAAGTCCTCTGTCCTTTAAAAGTCTTCCAATACTTGCTGCAGAAATTCCCTTGCCAATTCCTGAAACAACTCCACCTGTAACAAATATAAATTTAGTCATATTTCCTCCTAGCTTAGTGAATTAAAAATATCTTCATAAGATGGCAGCGTAATATTTTTTCTTGAAATTAATTTTTCCATGTCATCGGCAACTTCTCTTGTGGCGCGAAGTTTTGTGGCAATATTTCTTTCAACATACTCTGCCTTTTTGTAAATGTCATCTATTTTGCTTGAATGTAAAAGCAAGGCTTCAATTTCACCTTCACATTCCATTAACTTTGTAATCATCTTATCTATTTTATCATACTTAGCCCTTAGCAATTCATTATTTTTAAAATTTAAGATAGGGCTCAGGTCACTTAGCTCGGCAAGACCCATAGGGATTATGTCCTTTTCAATCATGGCCATCATTATCTTTGCCTCTAAAGTGTGATAGATTACAACTTCTTCTAGGTTTACTTCATAGCTTGCCCTTATTTCCTTTTCAGTATAAATTCCCCTCTTTAAGAAAATATCACTAAAGTCAAAATCCTTTAGGGCAACTAAGGCATCAAAATAAGTCTTGTGATTTGCAAGTCCCCTTCTCTTTGCCTCTTCTCTCCACTCAAGAGAATAATTATCTCCGTCGCAAATTACCCTATCGTGAGAAATCATTATTTCCCTCACTATTTCAAGGACAAGCCTTCTTAGTTTCTTGTAATCATCCTTATAGGGCTCAAGTCTTTCATAAATCCTTGAAAGAGAATCAGTCATTGCGCAGTTAAGTGTAATGTTTAAATCAGAGCCAGTCTTTGATGAGCCAAGCATCCTAAATTCAAATTTATTTCCCGTAAAGGCAACGGCTGCAGTTCTATTTCTGTCGCTGGAATCCTTTGGCACGCTTAAAAGATTGTAGCCCCTAAAAGTATTATCGTCTTCCTTTTTATATTCTACTTCTTCTTTTATATCTCTAAAAAGTTCCTCTAGGTCGCTTCCCAAAAATAATGAAACTATAGCTGGCGGTGCTTCGTCTGCTCCAAGCCTAAAGTCATTTGAAGTTGATGATGCGCTAACTCTTAAGAGGCTTTGATACTTGTCTGTTGCCTCAATTAGTGCTGCCACAAATAATAAAAATATGTCGTTGTTGTAGGGGTCGTCACCTGGATCAAAAACATTTAAGCCATAATTTGTGACGATAGAATAATTGTTGTGCTTGCCAGAACCATTTACACTGGCAAAGGGCTTTTCGTGGAAGAGGCAGACCAAATCATTTTCTAGGGCAGTTTCCTTTAAGATGTTCATGAGAAGTTGGTTGTCGTCAATAGCCACATTTACATTTTCAAATAAAATTGCCATTTCAAATTGATTTGGGGCAACTTCATTGTGCTCTGCCTCAGAATAAATGCCAAGCTGGTAAAGTTTTTCGTCAACATCCTTATAAAATTTTTCAACTCTTGCAGGAATTTGACCAAAATAGTGATCAGACAACTCTTGTCCCTTGGGCGAAGGAGCTCCAACTATAGTTCTTCCAATATTTTTGAGGTCGCTTCTCTTTTTATATATTTCTTTATCAACTAAGAAAAATTCTTGTTCAAGACCAACCTTTACCCTCATCCTGTAGGCATATTCGTCCTTCTTAAATAAATTTACAATTTTTACGCCCTCAGCACTTAAAATTTTTGTAGAATCAATGAGGGGTCCTCTCTTGTCAAGCTTTTCACCCTTGTAGGACATAAAAATAGTGGGGATGTAAAGGACATTTCCAATGATAAAAGAATTTGCTGTAAGGTCCCAGTAAGTGTAGCCTCTCGCCTCAAAGGTAGACCTCATGCCACCACTTGGAAAGGATGAGGCATCTGGCTCTCCCTTTACAAGTTCCTTGCCTGAAAATCTATTAATTGGTTCACCATCAGAAGTCCTTGAAATAAAGGCCTCGTGTTTTTTTGCAGTGTGACCGCTTAGGGGCAAGAACCAGTGAGCAAAGTGGGTTGCGCCATTACTTAGGGCCCAATCCTTCATGGCATGGGCAATGGCATCGGCAGTCTCTCTGTCCAAGTCCTTTTCATTTCTTAGGGCATCCTTCCACTTTAAATAAATTGGATAGGGAAGTGCTTCCTTCATCTTTTTCTTATTAAAACTTTTTATTCCGAATTCCTCGATCATAAGTTTCCCCCCCATAAAGTTTTTGAAAAATAAAAAAATGGCAATTAATTAAAATTGCCATTATGAAAAACCTGTGGTTTCTTTTTATTTTATTTCAAATTCTATTTCTTGTCAATAAAATATAATCACTCTGAATCCTTTGAAAGCAATACATGGACATCAAACCACTGACCGTGAATGGAAATTTTTACATCGCCGCCCAGGATTTCTGAAAGATTTTTTACAATGTTAAGTCCAAGTCCTGAACCTTCAGAGTGTCTGGATCTGTCTGCCTTTAAAAGTTCTTCGAAAAGTTCATCACTATTCATATTTAATTTTTCATTCATAATATTTTTTACATAAAATTCAACGCTGGACTCCCTTTCAATTACACCTGCAAGGACCTTTGTGCCAGGTCTTGAGTGTTTAGCCGCATTGGAAAGAAGATTTTCCACGATTCTAACAAAGAGATTTACATCTGTATAAATTAAAATTTCGTCGCTAGTTGAGTTGTAGAGAAAATCCAAGTCCTTTTGCTTAAAGAGAGAATCGTAGTCGCCATAAATTTGTAAAATCATTTCATTTAATTCAACTAAGGACCTCTCTACAGAAATGTCCCTGGTGCTTGTCTTTGATGCAAAGACAAGGTCCACAATTAGGTCCCTTAGCCTTGTGGAATTTCTCTTTAAAATGCCTATAAATTTTTTTGCCTCCTCGTCTAATTCATCTTTCTTGGACAAGAGGTCGGCATAATTAATTATTGAAGTGAGGGGCGTCTTTAAGTCGTGGGAAATATTTGTTATTAGCTCCACCTTTAATTTCTCTGACCTAAAGTTTTCTTCCAGCCTCTTCCTGTCACGCTTCTTGAAGTCTTCCATTAGGACTGTAATTTTTTCCAGGTACTCATTTTCAAAGGGCTCTGGAATGACAAAGTCGTAGCCATAGAGTATGGACTCCACTAACTCAATGGATAGGGCGTTTTGTGCAAACTGAACTTCAACAATAAAGACTGCACGAAGTATCATAAAGAGAAGGACATTTAAAAGGACTATACCCTTGGTAAGCAGGCTGTAAAATAAAATGTATAAAATAAATAGGGTCACATTTAAGGTGCCAAAGAGCCTGAAATTTTTAAACTGTCTGTACTTAAAGAGGTTGTAGGTAAAAACTGTGTCCAATAATTTTTTTCTCTTGATTTTTATAAGGACAAAAAGAAGAGTAACTATCCAAGCCAGGATAAAGTGTTTGTTAATATTAAAGAGCTCGAAAATAATTACGCAGGAGGCAAAAATATTTTCCACAAAAATTTTATCTGAAAGATTTACAAAAATTTCCTTAAAATAATCTTTTATATCAGAAAGCATTACTTTGCCTCAATTTTATATCCCATTCCATAGACAGATTTTATTAAATCAGGTTTTCTTGGATTGATTTCCACCTTGTCGCGAAGGTGAGAGATGTGGACAGAAATAATTTTTCTCACATCAATTGCCTCGTCTTCCCATACTCTTTCATAAATTTCATTGGAAGAAAAAACTCTGCCAGGATTTTTTAAGAGAAGATACAAAATTTTGTATTCATAGGGAGTAAGGCTCACAACTTCTCCCTCAACTCTCACTTCCTTTGACTCATCAGAAAGACTCACTCTTCCAATTTTTATGTCTCCCTTTTTAATTTCTGATGCACCAAGGGAAAAATATCTCCTAATTAGAGAATTTACCCTTGCAGTAAGCTCCACTGCGTTAAAGGGTTTTGTTATGTAATCATCTGCCCCCACATTTAAGCCCACAATCTTATCTGTAACTTCACTCTTTGCAGAAAGCACAATGATAGGAATATTTGTAACTTCGCGCATTTTCATAATTAGAGTTATGCCATCCATTACGGGCATCATAATGTCTATGATTGCAAGATGTATTTCTTTTTTTTCTAATATTTCAAGAGCAGATACGCCGTCTTCTGCAGTAAAAACGCTGTATCCTTCTGCCTTTAAATAAATTTCTATTGCGTCTAAGATATCTCTCTCGTCGTCGCAAACTAATATATTGTAATCCATAATCATCATCCTTTACTCTATTTTATCATGTAACGAATTGTTATAACATAAAATTTAATATATAATACACAAGAGGTGTTCAATGAAATTTTTAAATAATTTTATAGATAAATCAAAGGACAAAAAAGCCTTTACTTTTTTTGACAAATTAATTTATAGAATATTAAATCACGACACTCTCTCCTATGGAGGCAGTCTCACATATTTTTTAGTTCTATCAATTTTTCCTTTTTTAATTTCATTAATAAATGCAATTAATTTTTCAGGGATTTTAGACCCAGAATATATTTTTTCACTATTAGATGTACTTCCAGCTGAAATCCAAAGCATTGTCACAGATTTTTTGAGAGAGCTTCAAAGTTCATCTTCTGGATCTTTCTTCACAATTTCCTTTGTGGCAGGTCTTTTCACTGCATCAACTGCAGTTTTTAAACTAATAAAAATAATCAATTCATCCTATGGTTTTGATGAAAAGAGAGGTTTTATTAAACTAAGGCTCATTGCCCTCTTCTTCACAGGCTCACTTATTACCATGTTTTTTATGCTGATCCTAACGCAAATTTTTGGTGAAATAATTTATGTAAATGTTATGGATTATCTAAACATAGAGAATGAATTTTTTGACAAGCTGTGGCGGATAGCAAAAAATGCAATCCCCCTAACTTATATGTTAGTTACCTTCATGCTCCTCTACAAGTTTTCTCCATCAAATAGCAAGGAGAACATGGTGACTTTTAAGGGAGTCCTTCCTGGTGCAATTTTTTCAACAATAGGCGTAATCATTGTTTCCATAGTCTTTGGATTCTATGTGTCAAACTTTGGCAATTACTCCATCACCTATGGCTCTCTTGGAGGTATTATAATTTTTTTAATTTGGCTTTATTTACTTTCAATAATTATTTTAATTGGGGCAGAGATAAATGCAACTCTCTACTCCATGAAAAATTTTAAATCTTTAAATATTTGGCCAAGACATGATTCCATTTTTAAAAATTTTGATAATTAGGCAATTTCTGTGGCTGCAATAAGTGCAGTCACTTTTTTTATGCCAGAAGCCTTGGCAACTTTTACAAGTTCAGAAATAGTTGTGCCCGTAGTTATTACATCGTCTACAATTATTATTTCCTCTGGAGCCTTTTTTACAACAAAGGCATTTTTTAAATTTTCTTGACGCTGGTCTTTTTTTAGACCTACTTGAAATTTTGTGTCCTTAACTTTCTCGAAGACTTCTTGGCACTTTAAATCAAGTTTCTTTGCAATAGTCTCTGCCAAAATTTTCGATTGATTGTAGCCTCTTTCCCTCTCTCGGCGAGGGTGCATGGGGACAAAAGTCAAAACTACTTCAGATAAATTTCTCTCCAAAAGTTTTTCTATCATAATTTCAGAAATAATTTCTCCATAGGAGAGCTTGCCCTTGAACTTAAAGTCGATTATGAGCCTTCTCATTATGCCAGCATAAGTTGAGGAGACAATTAAATCGTCAAGGCCCTCTATGTCATAGTAAAAGGTTGGGCTTTTGTTCACCAGCTCATAGCAAGCAGGGCAAAGTCCATAGTTTTTTACAATTTTTCCACATACAGGGCAATTATTTTCCATTAACTTCATTTTGCTTCCTCAATTTTTCTGCCAAGTTAGAATATCTCTTTACAGTTTTATTATTTTCAATCATCTTCACAAGGTACTCACTTTGACCAACTAAGACCACTGCCTTTGATGCACGAGTTATAGCTGTGTAAATTAAATTTCTCGTAAGTAGCATTGGCGCTGCCCGGTAAAGGGGAATTACAACTACTGGAAATTCACTGCCCTGAGACTTGTGGATAGTCATGGCATAGGCAAGTGCCAACTCGTCTAAGTTCTCACTTGAATATTCCACGCTTCTCACATCGTCAAAGACAACTGTCAGCTTTTTGTTTTCCCTGTCAATTTTTGAAATGTAGCCTAAGTCGCCATTGAAGACTCCCTTTTGTCTGTCCTCATAAAATTTATTTTCCACCTTTGACTCAAGCTCATAATTATTTTTCGTCTGAAGAACTCTGTCGCCAAGCTTAAATTTTTTGCCTAGGACTTCTATGCAGTCCTCATTTTTATTTAAGTGCTCTTGGAGAACCCTATTGAGATTAAGAGTGCCGTGATTTCCCTTTTTAGTTGGCGTCAAAACCTGGACTTCACTTTCACTTACATTAAAATAATTGGGAAGTCTAGTCTTGACTAAATCCTTAATAATTTCAAGACCCTTAACCTCTCCTCTTTCAGAAATCATAAAGAAGTCGCCCACATTTAAAATTGGCATCTCGCCCTTATTGATTAGGTGAGCATTTTTTACAATCATGGACTCCTCTGACTGCCTGAAAATTTCTTCCAGGTTCACAGACTCAATTACGCCTGACTTTAAAATATCTGCAAGGACATTTCCTGCCCCAACAGAAGGCAGTTGATCCTTGTCGCCAACTAAAATAAGCCTAGTTGGGCTTTCAATGGACTTAAGAAGTGTTTCCATGAGAAGGATATCCACCATGGACACTTCATCTAGGATCAAAACATCGCATTCAAGCTCCTCAATATTTGAAAAGCCCAGGTCTCCTGCAAAGCCAATTTCAAGAAGCTTGTGAATGGTAAAGGCGTCGCGACCAGTTTGCTCTTTCATCCTCTTGGCAGCCCTGCCTGTAGGTGCGGCAAGCTTTATAACTTTATTCATGGACTCAAAAATGTCGATTAAGACCTTTAGGGTGGTAGTCTTTCCCGTACCAGGGCCACCAGTTATTACAAAGAGTCCCCTATTTATTGCCTCTTTCACAGCCCTTCTCTGAGTCTTTGAAAGCTCAATCTCCCTAAATTTTTCTGTATCAGAAATTTTTTTGTCTATGTCAATTTCTTCCTCAAAGGTAATATTTAAATCATTTAATTTTCCTGCCACATAATTTTCTGCAGCCAGGTATCTTGCAATATAGCAGTTGTAGTTTTCGCCATCTCTTTCAACAAAAAAGTTTTTCTCAAGACTAAGTGTCCTTGCAAGGTCATCTCTATCCTCAAAATTTAAACCCAGAATTTTTTCCGATGCCCTAACTAATTTGTCTAGGGGAAGATAGGTGTGGCCATCTCTAATGGCAAGCATGAGGGCATACTTTAGGCCTGCAATTTTTCTAAAATCAGAATCTTTTTCTATGCCAAGGCTCTCTGCAATCTCATCAGCCTTTTTAAAACCTATGCCTCTAACACTGCCAATTAAATCGTAGGGATTTCTCCTTACAATCTCTATGGACTCTTCGCCATACTCCTTGTAAATTTTTAAAATCACAGAGGCAGGCAGGTTGTACTTGGAAAAATATAAGAAAATTTTTCTCATGGCATATTGCTTGTCCAGTGCTTCCTTAATGTCTTTATACTTTTTCTTGCCAATGCCTTCCACAGACAAAAGCTTTTCAGGATTTTTTTCTATTACATCAAGAGTTTCGTCCTTAAATTTATTTACAATTCGCTCTGCCATTTTTTCCCCAACATGAGGTATATTTGCGCTTGAAAGGTAGGAGATAATGGCAGCTTCGCCCTCGGGCATGACTTCTTCCATTTCCACAAAGGCAAACTGCTCGCCGTATTTGTTGTGATATGTAAAATCTCCTGTGAATTTGTATTTTAAATTTGTCTTAAAAATTGTAGCAGAGCCCACTATGACAAGGTCACCATCAGTTGAAGTTATCTTGGCAACAGTGTATCCATTTTCTTCATTTCTAAAAATAATTCTCTCCACAATTCCTTCAAGAGTAATCAATTACAACACCTCGCCTTTATTGTATCAATAAATTAGAATTAAATACAGAAAATAATTTAGGCTAAGACTTTTAATAACTTTAATAAATAAATTTCTTTCATGAAGTTTTTTTCACTAAAAAAGAGGTCCTCCTGGACCCCTTCTCAATAAAAATCTTCATCAGATTTTTTCTTTTGTTCTTCATAAATATCTCTGTAATTTTCTTCGTAGTGCTTTTCTTTTTGGTAAGGCTCTTTGAACCTTTCGCCATAGCTATCATCTATCCTATTGCCATAGGGCTCTGAGGGGATGATAATGGCAAGGGCAATGTAAACCCAAATACTAAGTCCGCCAGGCACGATTAACAAAAAGGTAATCAGCCTAACGATTGTAGAGTCAATGCCCAAATATTCAGCTATGCCACCACAGACGCCTGCGAAGACTCTATCCTTTCGCGACCTATAAAGTTTCTTCATTTCACACTTCCTTTGACTTTAAAATAAAATCTATTCACAAAAATTTTACCCAAGATGAAAGTTTTTATTCAAAGGACAAAAGTAACTCGCCACTTTCCACCATGTCGCCTTCTCTTACAAAGATATCCTTAACTTTTCCGTCAATGTTTGCCACAATATTTGTCTCCATCTTCATGGCCTCAGCTATAAATAATTTGTCGCCCTTTTTGACTTTTTCACCTTCACTTACAAGGACCTTGACGATTTTTCCTGGAATAGAAGAGCCAACTTCCCTTTCATTTTTTGGATCTGCATAAATTTTTTCCTCACTAGAAATTTCTCCGCTCTTAACAGTTTCGTCCTTGATGTTAATAGTTCTTCTTGAACCATTTATTTCAAAGGTTAGATTTCTTGTGCCATTTTCTAAAAGTTTTCCAACTTCAATTAGGGTTACGATTAAAGTTTTTCCCTCTTCAATGGAAATTTCTGTGGATTCCCCTTCCATTAGTCCATGGAAAAATACATCAGAGCCAATGTGTGTAACTTCTCCATTTTCTTTTATATAGTCGATGTAGTCGTCAAAGACCTTTGGATAAAGGGCAGAGGAAATTAAGTCTTCTTCCCTTGGCTCTATGCCCTTGTCTTCCAAATGTTTTTTAATTGCACCAAAGTCTTCATCAGGAAGAAGCTGCCCAGGTCTTTTTGTAATAGGCTTTTCTCCCTTTAAAATCATTTTTTGCAAATCTTTTGGGAAGCCGCCGTAAGGTTGACCCATCATGCCCCTAAAGTAAGTCATAACAGAATCTGGATAGTCAAGATTTTTGCCCTTATCTAAAATATTTTCTGGAGTGAGCTCATTTTGCACCATGAAAATTGCAAAATCGCCCACCATTTTTGATGAAGGAGTAACCTTAACTATGTCGCCAACCATTTCGTTTACACGCTTATACATTTCCTTTACATCTTTAAACTTGTGACCAAGTCCAAAGGATTCTACTTGTGGCTTTAAGTTTGAATATTGACCGCCAGGAATTTCATACTTATAAATTTCTGTAGTTCCTGACTTTAAATCAGATTCAAAGTTTGCATAGACAGGTCTTACTGCTGCCCAATATTTTGAAATGTCTTCAGCCTTATCGAGATCAATTTCTGTGTCCCTGTCAGTATTTTTAAGGGCAGCCACAACAGAATTTAGGGCAGGTTGTGAAGTTAGTCCACTCATAGAGTTTACGGCTGTGTCCACAATGTCAACGCCAGCTTCTGTGGCTTGCAAAATTGTTGCAACGCCATTGCCTGTTGTGTCGTGAGTGTGAAGGTGAATTGGTAGGCCAATTTCTTCCTTCAAGTTTTTAATTAATTTCTTGGCTGCATAAGGCTTTAGAAGTCCAGACATGTCCTTTATGCCAATGATGTGGGCTCCAGTCTTTTCGAGTTCCTTGGCAAAGTCCACATAATATTTTATAGAATACTTGTCTCTATATTCGTCTAGAATGTCTCCTGTGTAGCACATAGTTGCCTCTGCAATCTTTTCATTTTTAAGAACCTCGTCAATGGAAAGTTGCATACCTGGCAGCCAGTTAAGGGAGTCAAAGATCCTGAACAAATCAATTCCATTTTTTGAAGATTGTTTTATGAATTTTACTACAACATTGTCGGGATAATTTTTGTAGCCAACAGTGTTGTTGCCGCGAATTAGCATTTGCAAAAGCATATTTGGCATTTTTTCACGCAAAATTTTTAGTCTTTCCCAGGGATCTTCGTGCAAAAATCTGTAGGCAACATCAAAAGTTGCACCGCCCCACATTTCCACAGAGAACAACTTATCCATGTTGTAGTTTAAAGCTTCAGCAATCTTCACAAGGTCAATGGTCCTCATTCTTGTAGCCATGAGAGATTGGTGAGCGTCACGCATAGTTGTATCTGTCAAGAGAAGTTTTTTCTCTTCCAAAATATGTTTCTTTAAGCCTTCTCCACCAAGCTTGTCAAAAATTTGCTTATAACCTTCAAAACTTTTCCTTTCAAAGTCTGGCACTTGTGGCACATCAAAATTCTTTTCCAAAGCCTTAGAGTCGTTGACAACTTTTTCGCCAATAATTTTCATGAGCCTTAACTCTTTGTCCTTAGATGATTTTATTTCAAATAATTCTGGATGTTCTTCTATAAAGCCAGTGTCGCAAGTTCCCTCTTGAAATTCTTTTGTATTTAAAACATTTAACAAAAATCCAATATTAGTCTTTACTCCGCCAACCTTAAGTTCAGATAAAGATCTCTTTGCCTTTCTAATAGTGTCCTTCCAAGTTCTTGCTTCAGTTATAACTTTAACTAGAAGTGAATCGTAATAAGGAGAGATGACAGCTCCAGTAAATCCGTTGCCACCGTCAAGCCTTACACCAAAACCAGAAGATGACCTATATAAATTAATTTGACCAGTATCAGGCATAAAATTATTTAGAGGATCTTCAGTTGTCACACGACATTGAATAGAAAAACCTCTGTGTTCAATGGAATCTTGACTCTTGATGCCAATCTCGTCACTGTCAAGCTTGTAGCCCATGGCAATTAAAATTTGTGACTGCACAATGTCAATGTCTGTACACATTTCTGTGACTGTGTGTTCCACTTGCACTCTAGGATTTACTTCTATAAAGAAGTGATCGCCCTTGGAATCAACTAAAAATTCTACAGTGCCTGCATTGGAATAGCCAATGGACCTGGCAATCTTTAGGGCATCTTGGCAAATTTCTTCTCTGAGTTCCTTTGGAAGAGAGAAAGCAGGAGTGTATTCAATTACCTTTTGGTGACGCCTTTGAATTGAGCAGTCCCTTTCGTAGAGATGAACAATGTTGCCATACTCGTCGCCTAAAATTTGCACTTCAATGTGTTTTGGCTTGTGAAGATATTTTTCGATAAACATAGAATCGTCGCCAAAGGCTTTTTTTGCTTCATTCTTTGCATATTCAAACTTTTCTAAAAGTTCATCTTCACTCTGGGCAATTCTCATTCCTCTGCCGCCGCCTCCAGCTGCAGCCTTAATCATTACTGGATAGCCGCAAGATTTTGCAAATAAAAGAGCCTCTTCTTCATTTTTTATTGGCTTTTCAATGCCAGGAATAGTGGCAACACCAGCTTCCTTTGCTACAATCTTTGAAGTTATTTTGTCGCCAAGCTTTTCCATGACTTCAGACTTGGGACCAATAAAAGTTATTCCCTCTTCTTCACACTTTCTTGCAAATTCTGGATTTTCAGACAAAAATCCATAGCCTGGATGAATTGCATCAACGCCTTTTTTCTTGGCAAGGCTAATTATTTCGTCAATATCAAGATAGGCATCGAGAGGCGATTTGCCCACGCCAATTAGATAAGACTCGTCTGCCTTAGTCCTAAAAAGGGCAAGTCTATCTTCTTCAGAATAAATTGCAACAGAGCGAATCCCCAATTCTCTAGCTGCCCTAAATATTCTAATGGCAATTTCCCCACGATTTGCTACTAAAATTCTCTTAAACTTTTTCATGTCTTCCTCCCTTTTAGTTTTACATATTATACATCAAATATAAAGTAAAGTGTAGAAGTAAGAAAAAAAAGACCCAAAAATGAGTCTCTAAGATTAAGCTTATATTATTATCAAAATTTTTTTATTTAACTTACTATAGCTTGCTTTACATGTCGATTTAGGTCAATGGCAGACATGTTTGACCTACCATTAATTTCTTCGTACACTAAGTTAGGCAAGAGCAGACATTTGCTACGAATCGAAGTTCGCTACGGTCTTTCTCCTATTAAAAATTGCAGCTGACCTACCAGCAATTTGCTTGGCAAATTGGGTTAGGTCAAGCAAAAAGAGCCCTGTTGCCAAGGCTCTTGTAAAAATAATATATAATTATCTTTTTGAGAATTGTGGAGATCTTCTTGCTTTTTTAAGACCGTATTTCTTTCTTTCCTTCATTCTCGGATCTCTTGTTAAGAAACCTGCTTTTTTAAGAACTGATCTGTATTCAGGATCAACTTCAAGAAGTGCTCTTGCAACGCCGTGTCTAACAGCGCCAGCTTGTCCTGAATATCCGCCACCAACTACTTTTACGATTACATCAAAGGATGCTAGGGTATCAGTTAGTTCAAGTGGTTCCTTTGCAACTGTTCTTAGAGTTTCATAATCAAAGTATTCTTCGATATCTTTTCCGTTAACTGTAAATTTTCCATTGCCAGGTAGAAGTCTAACTTGAGCGATGGATTTTTTTCTTCTTCCAGTACCTCTGTATTGTATTGTATCCATTCTTACCTCCAATTAAAATTCATATACTTCAGGTGCTTGTGCAGCATGTGGATGTTCTGATCCTGCATAAACCTTTAGTTTCTTGATCATTTGTCTGCCTAGTCTTGATTTTGGAAGCATACCCTTAACAGCTAATTCAATAACTTTTTCTGGTCTCTTCGCGATCATTTCAGCATAGACAACTTCTTTTCTTCCGCCTGGATATCCAGTGTGATATGCGTGAATTTTTTGGTTTAGTTTATCGCCTGTCAATACAACTTTGTCTGCGTTAATAACGATGACAAAATCTCCACAGTCCACATGTGGTGTAAAGATAGGTTTTCTCTTTCCTCTTAAAACACTTGCAATTTCAGATGCTAATCTACCAAGGACTTTGCCTTCAGCATCTATTACATACCATTTTCTTTCAACTTCATTTGCTTTAGCCATGTAGCTTTTCAATGAATTTTCCTCCTAAATAGTTTAAAAATTATTCCGGGGCTTTTTAAACATGACCTATATTTTAGACTAGATAGCCTATTTTGTCAATATTTATGGGAAATTTTTTTATTTAATTTTCACTTTTTTTCGTCAGTGATTTTTATATGCTTTCTCTTTCTTTTTCTATATTTATATTTTCAAGTGGAGTAGGATAGATTGATTCCTTCTTGAATTTTTCTATTTGCTTCTTAACTCTATTTACAGATGCAATAGTTCCTACACCTGCAATACACCCGCCAGGGCAAGCCATACCTTCAAGTAGGTATCCGTCAAGCTTTCCTGCCTTTGCAATTTTTAACATCTTCATACATTCTGAAAGAGTATGTGCTCCTTGAATGTGGATGTCCTTGTTTGGATTCATTTTTTCTGCCACAATTTTTACAGATTCAGCAACGCCACCTGCAATTGGGTAACCTCTACCAAGGGCAGAGCCGTCTTTTACATCTTCTTCTACTTTTATTTCTGATGGTTCAATGTCCTTAGCTACAAACATGCCCATTAATTCTTCAAAGGTTATTACAAAGTCAACATCAGATTTTACCTTTGTGTCAATGGCTTCTAGTTTTTTAGAAGTACAAGGTCCAATAAATACTACAACTGCATCTGGGTCCTTTTCCTTTATGTGATTTGCAGTGTATCTCATTGGAGATCCTGAGTCAGAAACTTGCTCAAAAAATTCTGGGAACTCATTTCTTATCATGAGAGTCCAAGAGAAACAACAGCTTGTGCCCATGAAAGGTATGTCTTCGGGCACTCTTTCTAGGTATTCCTTTGCTTCGTGAAGAGTAGTAAGGTCTGCTCCAAGAGCAACTTCAAGCACATCTTCAAAGCCAAGTTGTTTTATCGCTTCTATAATTTGTTTTGCACTTGTGTTGGCACCAAATTGTCCTATGTAGGAAGGTGCAATGGCTCCATAAACTTTTTTGCCAGACTTTATTGCCTTTATTAGTTGGAAAATTTGTGTCTTGTCTGATATTGCTCCAAAAGGACATTCTGCAATACATCTTCCGCAGGCAACACACTTGTCGTGGTCAATGTCTGCTCTTCCATACTCATCTGATCCAATGGCATTGACGCCACAAGCAGCAGCACATGGTCTTTCGTATTTTACAATTGCTGAATATGGACAGGCATCATGACATCTGCCACACTTTACGCACTTGTCCTTGTCAATTATAGTCCTGTCTTTGCCCATGGAAATGGCATTTACTGGGCATACATTTATACATGGATGGGCAAGGCACTTTCTGCAATTGTCCGTTGTATAATAAGCCTTAGTTGGACAAGCTTCGCAACCAAATTTTATTACATTTATCAGTGGTTTTTCATAGGCGTTGGTGTCTATGTCTACCTTATCAAATCCGTCAGTTACATTTTTAAATACGCCAATCTCTCTAACATCTAGCCCCATGGCTAGTCTAAGTCTTTCGTCGACAACTGCCCTCTCTCTAAAGATATCACTTCTATATCTTGCCACTTCGCCAGGCACAATCTTGTAACTGGACTCCTCAAGGGCAGAAATATCTAAATCATTATAGGCAATTCTTGCAACCTCGGCAAAAACTTTTCTTCTTATGTCGACAAGTGTTCCATAAGTTTCTTTCATCTTTTCCCCTTATATCCTCAATTTATCAATAATTTTTGCGCTTACTTCTTGAGCAGTAGCCTTTAGCATAATTTCGTCGTCTACAATTACAACTGGTGATGCTTCGTTGTTGTGAATTTTGCAATAATTTAAGCAGTGTGCAAATTCAATTTCCAAATTTTCTGCAGAACAAAGTTCGGATTCTGGTCCGCACAAATGATCTTGTAAGTACTCTACTGCGTCGTAAATGGCATTAGCTCCCATAAGAGTGCATCTCGCACCCATGCAAATAGTAACTTTCATATATCCTCCTCTTCACTCTATATTGATAGTTTAACATTTAAAATTTACTTCTTCAATCATCATTATAGTTTTTTTATAATATTATTACTAATAATGTTAAAATATAGGTGAGGTGTTATATGGAACTTTCAAAGATGCTAAAAAACTTAAAATTATTTAACAATTTAAATGACTTAGAGCTTGAAGAAGTGAAAAACTTTTTATCTGACATAAAAGTTTATACAAACAAGACCACAATCTTTAATGTTGGCGACAACATAAATAATTTTGGAATTTTATTAAGTGGTCAAGTGGAGCTTGAAGTTGACGATGACTTTGGCAACAAAACTATTCTCTCAAAATTAACTGCGCCAGCACTTTTTGCCGAGTCCGTTTTAATTTGTGGAGTGAAGGAAATTCCCCTATCTGTAGTTACAAGTGGGGAGGCAGAAATAATTTTCTTCGACTACAATTCTTTTCTTGGCGAAAATTTAAAATCAAAGGAAAAAGTTAAGGACAATCTTATAAAAATCCTTGCTGGCAAAAATTTATTTATGCGAGACAAATTAAACCTGCTCACTCTTCCCACAGCTCGCACAAAAATTTTGTACTACTTGTCCAATGAAGCAAGAAAAAAAGGCTCAAAATATTTTACCCTTGACTTCAACATTACAGAGTTATCACAATACTTAAATTTAAACAGGTCTTCACTTTCTCGTGAGCTTTCAAAACTAAAAAAAGAAGGCCTCATTGATTACCACAATAAGACCTTCCGAATTTTATAGTTTTATGAAATTTTATTATCTATTTTGATGAGCTATTCTTGCAGATGCTGCTGCGGCAATTGCTGCCACCAAGTCATCTGCAAAAGTAGTTACTCTCTCAACTTTTTTCTTTTCATCAAGTTCCTTTATTATGCCAATTTTTTTCTTGTCCAGATAGCCAAAGTTGGTAAGGCCAATTGTGCCATACATATTTACAATGCCGAGAGTTAAAATCTCGTCAATGCCATAGAGACCTTCGTCGTCATGGATAATTGATTGAATTGGCTCAGGGAGCTTACCTTCATTTGCCAAATCGTCAAGGGCAAGGCCTGTCAAGATGGCGTGAATTGACTCCCTCTTTTTTATTACGCTTTCTACACTTTCTAGGCATCTATCTAGGTCAAGGTCTTTGATGTAGTCGCCTTGAAGCTCTTGAACGAGCTTTGCAATTTCAATTAACTCAACGCCAAAGTCTCTTAGCCTATTGACAGTGTGGTCATAAAGCTCCTGGCTATCGTATTTATAAAGTATATCTTTCACAAATCCTCCTATTTTTTTCTACTTCTAATTCTCGCTCTATTTCTCTTCATGATTTTTGCCCTAGAAATTTTTATGCTAATGCCATAAATAAATCCAGGAATAAGTGTAGCAACAAAAAGACTTAGGGCATTGTAGTTTATGCCCAGAACCTTAATTGCATAAACCTCTGGCATCAAAAAGAATTCCATGGGAAACTTCCAATAGGATCCACCAACTGAGCCAGTGAAAAATTCTTTCCCCAAACCCAAAAATCCAAGGGCAAATAAAATTAAGCCAATTAGAAAAATTAAATTGCCTGCAAAAAAGTCAAGGCTCCTTGCATTTCTCTTTGAGAGCATTTTTCCAAAGTTATAGTAGAGGACTACTATGACTGCAACTAAAATAATTTTGAAAAAAATATTTCCATAGACTAAATTTCTCATGCTAGTGCTTAAATTTATGAGGGCTGATATGGCAAAGGTTATAAAAACTATTAAGATGTGAAAAATTAATCCTCTAGTATTATTTCTCATTTGCACTCCTAATTATCCAAGAATTGTTGGGCTTTTTCTGATAACTCTATCTTCATATCCTTGTCAACCCAAATAATGGCAGAATCAGTTTTCTCTGAAAGGACATTTATCTCATCGTCAGTGGAATTAAAGGCAGCAGTAGATAAAAAGTCACAAAGACCTGAATCCTCTTTAATAATTGTGACAGACTTTACATTTGTAGCAGGCTTCAAAGTGTCAGGATCGATTATGTGACAGTATCTCACGCCGTCAAGGTCGAAGTATCTTTGGTAGTCGCCACTTGTAACTATAGATGTGTTAGAAACATTTACTGCAGCAAGGATTGGATCCTGGCTTTCAAGGTCAGGATTTTGAATTCCGATTTTAAAATTGTCACGACCATCTACTGGCTTTCCAATAATTCTAACATTTCCGCCAGCAGAAATTACACAGGACTTAACTCCTCTTTCTTCAAGCTCTCTTGCCACAAGTTCTGTTGCAAAGCCCTTTGCAGTTGCTCCCAAGTCAAGTGCCATGCCCTTATCTATTTCAACAGATTTTTTCCCTTCATTTAATTTTACATTTTCAATATTTGTAAAAGGACGGAGCTTTTCTAGCTCTTCATCACTAGGTAGAGCCTGACCCTTTAGGTCAATAACTTCTTCCTTAGTTTTTCCAGATTCATAAAGTTCTCTATATTCATTCCAAAGCTTTGTAACAGGACCAAGGGCAATATTTGTCTTGTGTGAAATGTTTTTATTGTAGTCCACAGAATCCTTTATTAGCTTAAATAAAGTATCATCCACAACAACAGGCTTTACGCCTGCCTCGTCATTAATTGACTTGATATTTACATAGCCATCATAGTTTCTGTAGTTGTCAAAAAGTTTGTGAAGTTCTTCAAACCTTTCCTTGGCATAAGTCAAATTTTCACTGGCAAAATTTTCATCATCAGTATAAATTGCAATGTGAACCACTGTGTCAAAGGTGTCGTAAAATTCGATTTCGCTCTTTTCACCATCTCTTGTGATTTCTTTTGCAACCGGCTTTTGCTCTGCCTCAATGGCATTTTTATTTTCACTTACATTTGCATTTTTATTTACATTTTTGTCGCCGCAGGAAGAAATAATCAAAAGACTTCCCAAAGTCACAGCGAGAATTGCTTTTTTCATATTATCACCTTCTATATGATACCATTTAAAGCTAGACTTTTTCAATAAATAATAAGTTTAAGCCTATCTCTTGTCAAAATTTTTAATCATAACCACCGGCTAAGCCGGTGGTT
>NZ_KV804714.1:0-308 GCF_001811425.1 Peptoniphilus sp. HMSC062D09
CTTTGTCTAAGGCTTTTAGTATTGGTTTTAGTGTTGGTTGTTTTGATATTTCGTAGGAGATGATTTCACCATTATACATATCTAGATATGGGTTTAGGTAAAGTTTTTTTACTTGATAGTTTCCATTTTTATCTTTTTCTAGGTATTTAAATTCTGTTGTATCTGTTGATATTTGTGTATATGGTCTTTCTACTTTAAATTTTCTATTTATTTTGTTATCTGCTACTTTTCCTATCGTTCCTTTGTATGAGGAATATTTTCTTGTTTTCCTTGAGAAACTTGTTACTTGAAGTTTTAGTTTTTGTACT
>NZ_KV804715.1:0-263 GCF_001811425.1 Peptoniphilus sp. HMSC062D09
TGATTTTATTTGGTATTAATCCCGGTTTCCCGAGGCTATCCCAATGTCTAAGGCAGGTTACTCACGTGTTACTCACCCGTCCGCCGCTAATCCATTTTATCTTCACCCCGAAGGGATCTGTCAAAATTTCATCGCTCGACTTGCATGTGTTAAGCGCGCCGCCAGCGTTCGTCCTGAGCCAGGATCAAACTCTCAATTAAAAATTTGTATGACTCATTAGTTTTCTCAAAACTAAACGAATTTCTGGTTTGCTTTGTGATTCT
>NZ_KV804716.1:0-395 GCF_001811425.1 Peptoniphilus sp. HMSC062D09
GTAGTCCCCGCGTGTGCGGGGGTGATCCTATGACTTAGTAGATGACACAACAGAATATCGTGTAGTCCCCGCGTGTGCGGGGGTGATCCTACTTACAAGCTCCCTCAAAGTCATATACACTTGTAGTCCCCGCGTGTGCGGGGGTGATCCTTGGGTAGGGTTGATCATCCGGAAACTCAACTCGTAGTCCCCGCGTGGGCGGGGGTGATCCTGGCATAAAACCTATCTTGGGTATGGAGGGTTAGTAGTCCCCGCGTGGGCGGGGGTGATCCTAACATTAGGATATTTTGAATTTCTTAATCTAAGTAGTCCCCGCGTGGGCGGGGGTGATCCCTCCACCTTGATAACCCAAAGCTAGAGTTGCGAGTAGTCCCCGCGTGTGCGGGGGTGATCCC
>NZ_KV804716.1:495-1189 GCF_001811425.1 Peptoniphilus sp. HMSC062D09
AGTCCCCGCGTGTGCGGGGGTGATCCTTGATGTGTCTGTTGCTGCCCCAACTTCAAACTGTAGTCCCCGCGTGTGCGGGGGTGATCCTCAAGCAGTTTAAGGAGTTGGCATCTACCAGAGGTAGTCCCCGCGTGTGCGGGGGTGATCCTCGTCTTGCTTCAGTCCTTACAAGTGATAGTTCGTAGTCCCCGCGTGTGCGGGGGTGATCCTGTGGTGATTTGATGATTGAACTAGAAAAAAAAGTAGTCCCCGCGTGTGCGGGGGTGATCCTAAACAACCCTGACGGCAGTACAAGAACGACTAGTAGTCCCCGCGTGTGCGGGGGTGATCCCTTACAAAGCCATCAAAGGCAGTGTTCGGTCTGGTAGTCCCCGCGTGTGCGGGGGTGATCCTCCTTGTAACCGTTACAAATACTGAATTACAAGGTAGTCCCCGCGTGGGCGGGGGTGATCCCATTTCTTGGTCTGATAACACATTATTATCTTTGTAGTCCCCGCGTGGGCGGGGGTGATCCCTCAGTGAGTGACTGATTTAAAGCTTGGATTGTGTAGTCCCCGCGTGGGCGGGGGTGATTCCAGGAAATGAAGTAAGAGAAATGTTTGATATGAGTAGTCCCCGCGTGGGCGGGGGTGATCCCGCAGACAAAAATTACTGGAAAAAGTCAATTAAGTAGTCCCCGCGTGGGCGGGGGTGA
>NZ_KV804716.1:1289-4867 GCF_001811425.1 Peptoniphilus sp. HMSC062D09
AGTCCCCGCGTGGGCGGGGGTGATCCTCATCTTGTTTGATGGAGATACATAAGGCACATGTAGTCCCCGCATGTGCGGGGGTAATTGCCCTGTTTTTGTGTTTTTTCGTATTGAATAGCTTCTATCTACAAGGTTTTTTATATTTCATCATTATTCTTCACTAAAAAAGAACATCCAACTTATCATTGTTAGAGTGCTTCTAATTCTTATATTCTTTCATATATTTTTTTAGTATTCCCCAAGGGTCATCTATATAAAAAAATTTCCCACCTAAGTTATTTGGCTCAGTGAGTATAGATATAATCTTCCTCAGTTTCATCAACAACTTATAAAGTATTATTTTTATCAAAAACAATATTATATTCCCCATTATTTACAAAACTTAAAGGATCATCAGGTCCGATATATTTTACTTTGCCAACATACTCCAAAGGAATTTCTTTATAAAATTCTGATTGATGTACTTGGATTGTTTTCATTATTTTCCCTTTCTATGTTTTAACTTTATTGTATATTGATTTCCAGACTTTTCATACCAATGAATATCATGGATTTACTTTGTACTTTCGTTTTTATGAACTTTTTTCACAGCCCCGCATGTTAGAGTGACTCTCTTATACTTTATTTTTCTAACTTGTACATTTGTAGTCCTCATATGTATGTAAGATATTTAAGGTGACTAATATTAAAGTTATAAATGGTTTTGTAAAATCTAAACTTTTGGAGCTTTTTTATAAAAATTAAAACAATAACTTTTTTTAAATGTAAAATCTTATATAATTGTAAATAGTGTTATATTTATTATCTAAAAAGGTGAGCAAATGATGAAAAGAAATAGAATTTTAAAAGTTATTGCTGCTGTATTTGTAATTGCTATTGGGGTTTTATTAAGTGGAGACTTTATAGGTAACGAAAGTTACAACAGAAACTTTTTTGATAAGATTGACAGTATTTTTGGAAGTAAATATGAGGTTACTGAAAAGAGTCCCTACTATAAAATAGATAAAAATCCGCCACAGTTTTCTCCTGATGATTTGAAAATGGGTCCAGACTTTGAAATTTATTCAGACTTGGATAGGTTAAACAGGGTTGGTCCTGCCAATGCTCTTATTGGTCCCGACTCCCTGCCCAAAAAACCAAGAGGCGACATTTCAAAGGTCTATCCCACTGGTTGGCATCAAAAGTTTTATGATTTTGTTGAGGGTGAAGCTATCTACAACAGGTGTCACCTAATTGCCTATCAGCTTACTGGTGAAAATGATAACTGGAAAAATCTCATGACGGGCACCAGGTCTTTTAATGCCAAGGGAATGTTGCCCTTTGAAAATTCTGTTGCTAATTATATTAGGGATACTGGCAAAAAGGTGAGATACAGGGTGACGCCCATTTTTATTGATGAGGAATTAGTGGCAAGAGGTGTAATTATGGAGGCCTACAGCATTGAGGATGGTGGCAAAAAGATAAACTTTAGAGTTTTTGTGAGAAATATTGAAGAAGGCGTGAAGATTGATTATAAAACGGGAAGGACTAGCCTTGATAAGGGTAATTTCTTCAATAAATAAGCTAAATGTAAAAGCCGATTTGGCTTTTATTTTTTTGAAATAAATTTTAAATAAAAATCACAAGACTTGTTGACTCTTACTCAACTTGTGTTATAATGCTTAAAGCTAAAAAAGGAGAGTAATATGAGGCTTAGAAAAAAACATTTTGCAATCCCTGAAATGCGCGAAAATCCTTATGTTTTCTTTAATGGCCAAGAAAATAAGGGAAGATGGAGCGAGATTTTTGGCAACGACAATCCAATTTATCTTGAAATTGGCGCAGGCAAGGGCACTTTTACTATAGAATCAGCAAAGAGAAATAAAGATATTAATTATATAATGGTAGACATTGAAACTAATGCACTAATTTATGCCACTCGAAAGATCCTAGATGAAGAGCTTACAAATGTGAGGGCAATGCCAATTAATGCGGAAAATATTTTGGATTATTTCGACAAAAATGAGATAAGTAGAATTTACATCAACTTTTGCAATCCCTGGCCAAAGTTAAAACACAAGAAGAGAAGGCTGACTTTTCCAAGGTTTTTAGAAAAGTATAAGATCATTTTAAAGCCAAAATCACAAATATACTTTAAGACTGATGACTTAGAACTTTTTGAGGAAAGTTTGGACTACTTTAATGACTGCGGCTTCTCAACGCTAGTGGAAGAGTTTGACATGAAACTAGAAGAATATCCAGAAAATATAGTCACAGAATATGAGAGAAAGTTTAGAAAATTAAATCAAAAGATAAAATTTGGCGTCTTTGAATATTATGTTAACTAAAATATTCTTTTGATTGACAATAAACCATGGGAAATATATAATTACTTCAGGAGTTGAAGACATGGATATTATTGAATTGAAAGAAAAAGTAAAAAATGGACACAATGTTACAAGAGATGAAGCCATAGAATTATATAAGGGCGATTATGAAACTTTGACTAAGGCAGCAGATGAACTTAGAGAATATTTTTGTGGCAATGACTTTGATGTCTGTACTATTATAAATGCAAAAAGTGGAAAATGTTCCGAGAACTGCAAATTTTGTGCACAATCCGCTCACTACAACACACATATAAAAGAATACGACCTCTTAGATGAAGAGACAATAGTAAAGGATGCCCTAGACAAATACGAAAGAGGCATACCCAGATACTCAATGGTAGCTAGTGGCAAGGGACTTACAGCAAAAGACATTGACAAAGTCTGCAGCATAACTAGAAAAATTCATGAAAAAGCACCAGAAATGAAAGTCTGCATATCAGGAGGAATAATCTCTGAAGAATCCTTTGAAAAATTAAAGGATGCAGGCATAACAAGAATTCACAATAACCTAGAAACATCAAGGAACTTCTTCCCAGAAATATGCACAACCCACACTTATGACCAAAAGATCAATACAATTAAGGCAGCTCAAAAAGCAGGAATGGAAATTTGTTCCGGCGGTCTAATAGGTCTTGGCGAAGACTTTACAGATAGAATTGACATGGCACTACAACTAAGAGAGCTTGGTGTACACTCAGTCCCAGTAAACCTCTTAAACCCAATAAAAAACACACCTCTAGAAAACAATGAGCCCCTTTCCATGGAAGAAGTAAATAGAACTTGTGCAAGTTTTAGATTTATACTTCCCAAGGCACTAATAAGACTAGCAGGTGGTCGCGCTCTAATGGAAGAATTTGGCTTATCAGCCTTTAAGTCAGGAGCAAACGCAGCAATATCTGGAGTCCTCCTAACAACAAAGGGTGCAAGTATAGAAGAAGACATGGAAAGATTTAAAAAACTAGACTATACTGTAAAAGCAGTGTAAAGAAATTCGTCAAAATATTTATTAAAAAATACTTGACAAAGAAAGATATAAATAGTAATATAAAACAGCTGTAACAAATGCAGCTGTTATTTTTTTAAATAAGAATAAATATAAATTAAAAAAAACTTAAAAAGCAGTTGACATTGACTTTGTGAGATGCTAAACTATAATAGTTGCCTCATAGAGACAGCGTGGCTTTTGTAAAGGTCGAGTAAAAAACAATT
>NZ_KV804717.1:0-872 GCF_001811425.1 Peptoniphilus sp. HMSC062D09
CTCGTTGCGGGACTTAACCCAACATCTCACGACACGAGCTGACGACAACCATGCACCACCTGTATTGAGGCTTCCGAAGAAGACGGTATATCTCTATACTTGTCCTCAGTATGTCAAGCCCTGGTAAGGTTCTTCGCGTTGCTTCGAATTAAACCACATGCTCCGCTGCTTGTGCGGGTCCCCGTCAATTCCTTTGAGTTTCATGCTTGCGCACGTACTCCCCAGGCGGAGTGCTTATTGTGTTAACTGCGGCACCGACTTACGCCGACACCTAGCACTCATCGTTTACAGCGTGGACTACCAGGGTATCTAATCCTGTTTGCTACCCACGCTTTCGTTCCTCAGCGTCAGAATGAGCCCAGTAAGTCGCCTTCGCCACCGGTATTCTTTTTAATATCTACGCATTTCACCGCTACACTAAAAATTCCACTTACCTCTACTCTTCTCAAGATATGCAGTTTCAAATGCTTACAGTAGTTAAGCTACTGCCTTTTACACCTGACTTGCATTTCCGCCTGCGAACCCTTTACGCCCAGTGATTCCGGACAACGCTAGCCCCCTACGTATTACCGCGGCTGCTGGCACGTAGTTAGCCGGGGCTTTTTCTTATGGTACCGTCATTATCTTCCCATATAAAAGAACTTTACGACTCGAAAGCCTTCTTCGTTCACGCGGCGTCGCTGCATCAGAGTTCCCTCCATTGTGCAATATTCCCCACTGCTGCCTCCCGTAGGAGTTTGGACCGTTTCTCAGTTCCAATGTGGCCGTTCACCCTCTCAGGCCGGCTACCCATCGTCGCCTTGGTAGGCCGTTACCCTACCAACTAGCTAATGGGACGCGAGTCCATCTTAGACCACCGGAGTTTTGATCAT
>NZ_KV804718.1:0-338 GCF_001811425.1 Peptoniphilus sp. HMSC062D09
CGGTCGTGAGTTTATGCAGCTATATCCGTCGGCTAACATTATGGTGGCAGATAAGAAAGATTTTGAGCCGAAAAACAGAAAGAGATTTATAGGCAAGATTGCTACAGGGGAATACGATGCGGTTGTTATCGGACATACGCAGTTTGAAAAAATTCCTATGAGTAAGGAATATCAGGAAAAGCATATTCAAGATCAGATTGATGAAATCGTAAACTATGTTGAGGAATACAAGCATGACAGAAATCAGAACTTTACTGTGAAACAGCTCGAAAAGACAAAGAAAAAACTGGAAACAAGGCTTGAGAAACTAAACGATGATTTTAAGAAAGATGATGTCA
>NZ_KV804719.1:0-374 GCF_001811425.1 Peptoniphilus sp. HMSC062D09
AGATTGTAAATCCGGACGGCTCGAAAACTTCTGTATTAAATAAAAAGGAAACGCTTCTTGCAGGACAGAAACAGGAGCTTATAAAGGAAGAATTTAAGAACTGGATATTTAGCGACCAAGAACGTAGAAACAGGCTTGTAAAGATATATAACGAGCGTTTTAACTCTATCCGTAACAGAGAATATGACGGCAGCAACCTTTCTTTTGAGGGAATGACCACAGAAATTGATTTAAGACCTCATCAAAGAAATGCCATAGCAAGAAGCCTTTATGGAGGAAATACCCTTCTTGCTCATGTGGTAGGAAGCGGTAAGACCTTTGAAATGGTGGCGTCTGCGATGGAAAGTAAAAGGCTTGGAATGTGCAGTAAGTCC
>NZ_KV804720.1:0-661 GCF_001811425.1 Peptoniphilus sp. HMSC062D09
ACCTGAAGCACACTATGAAGTTATTAAAACCTTGCCAAGTGAAGAACAAAAGGAAATCCTAAAGAGCCTTTCTAAAAGAGCAGATGATGTCAGAAATAGAGTTGTAGAGCCAGATGTTGATAATATGCTTAAGATTACCAATGACGGCAAGAAACTTGCCTTAGATCAGCGTTTAATCAATCCACTTCTTCCTGATAACCCTGATAGCAAGGTTAATGTATGCGTGAAAAATGTATTTGCTATTTGGGATAAGACAAAAGAAAATAGGTCAACACAGCTACTTTTCTCTGATATGTCCACTCCAAAAGGAGATGGAGAATTTAACATCTATGATGATATTAGAGAAAAACTTGTAGCTATGGGCATACCGAAAGAAGAAATTGCCTTTATCCACGAAGCTAATTCCGATAAGCAAAAGGACGAACTCTTTGCGAAAGTAAGAAAAGGAGAAATCCGTATCTTAATGGGTTCAACGCAGAAGATGGGAGCCGGAACGAATGTGCAAAATAAACTAATTGCTTTGCATGACCTCGATGTTCCTTGGCGTCCCGCTGACTTGGAACAAAGAGCAGGGAGAATTGTAAGACAAGGAAACGAAAATGAGAAAGTAAATATCTATCGTTATGTTACAGAGAATACCTTTGATGCGTACCTTTGGGTG
>NZ_KV804721.1:0-3416 GCF_001811425.1 Peptoniphilus sp. HMSC062D09
CCAAAGGTACGCATCAAAGGTATTCTCCGTTACATAACGATAGATATTCACTTCTTTGTTTTCATTGCCCTGTCTTACAATTCTTCCGGCTCTCTGCTCAAGGTCAGTCGGTCATTTTTTGCGGACAGTTCAATACATGCCTGTCTGTTTCGCTCCCTGCTCCTGCGTTTGCTCTCGTTTGATTTCTCCCTCTGTATCTTCTTGGCACAAGCAGGACAATACTTCGATATGCCAGAGCGGGGAACATATTCAACACCGCACACCGTACAATTCTTAGGCTTTAACGCAGTCCACCGCTTTGTCGGTGTGATATGTAATTCACCGACAAAGCCGATGAATTTATAATAAATCTTGATTTCCTGCCGCACCATTCCGTCTGTAAGTTTCTCACGTTCCGAAACAAGTATCTTGTCTATAAGTGCGTTTATGATGGTTGCGTCCAGTTCCTTAATGCCTTGATAGTTGCGGATTAGGGAGAGGAAATCACGGACACCCTGCGTCTTCTCATAGCTGTCGCTGAGCGTTTCCGTTACCTCTTTCAGCCTTGCTTCAATTTCAAGCTGTTCTTTCTGGTATTTTCCCGACATCATCTCAAAATTCCGCTCGGTAATACGCTCCATCACCTTATCTTCATAGAGTGAGGAAAACAGCCTGTCCAGTTCTGCAAGGCGTTTGTTCAGTTTTCTTTGCTCCTTTTCCAGTGCCTTTGCCTTGCTCTGGTCTGTTTCCGTGAGCCGCTTTTCAATCGCCCTCACTGCCTTTTCATCATTGACTGCCATATCCGCAAATCGGTTGATGTCGGTGAGGACAGCGTTGAACAAGTCCCTCGCTTCAATGCTGTGTGCGGTACACATGATATTACCGTATCTGCCATAATTATTGCAGGAATATTGTACGCAGTCGATGATGTCGGGGCGTTTCCTCCTGTTGGCACTCATAGCCCGCATCGCATAGCCGCAGTCCGCACACTTAATAACGCCTGCAAAGATGTTCTCAAAGCCGCCCTTGTTTTCTGGTAATCTGCGGCTTGTAATAAGCTGCTGTACGGTATCAAATTCCTCCTGCGTGACTATCCCCTCATGGGTGTCTGGTATCACTTCCCATTCTTCGGGCAGCTTAGAGGGGCGTTTCTTGCTTTTCATGTTGGCGGCAATCCGCTTGTAGCCTGCAAGGTTTCCCGCATATATCGGGCTTCTTAAAATGCCCCTTACGCTGTTCTCGCTCCAAATATAACGGTTCTCCTCATTCTCCTCAAAATACCTCTCATAGCCTGTTGCCCCCTGCTCCGCCGCATAAGCGGCGGGGCGTAAGATATGCTGTTTGTTGATGTGCTTGCGGATTTTGGCGATTCCGTTGCCCGCTAACGCAAGGTCAAATATTTCCCTTACCACATGGGCAACTTTGTCATCTATCAGCAGATGGTTGTGGTCGGCGGGGTCTTTGACGTAACCGTATGGTGCTGTCGTCCCCATGAATTTCCCCTGCTGAAACCTCGCTCGGTACGCCGATTTTATCTTGACCGACACATCGGCGGAATACATTTCGTTTAGGATGTTGCGGAAAGGCGTGATGTCCATAGCGGATTTATTGAGCGTGTCCACGCCGTCATTGACCGCTATATACCTCACATTATGCTCTGGGAAAAACACTTCCAGATACAGTCCGCAATCAAGATAGTTCCTCCCCAGACGAGATAAATCTTTCGTGATAACGCAGTTTATCAGACCGCTTTCAATGTCCTTAATCATGTTCTGGAAACTTGGTCTTTGGAAATTTGTACCAGAGTAACCGTCGTCCACATACGTTTTTGCTAAGTGCCATCCCTGCTTTTTCACATAATCCGTGAGGATGGATTTCTGTGTCGCAATGCTCGCACTCTCGTTATCCGTGCCATCGTCTTTTGACAAGCGGCAGTACATGCCGACTTCATAAATCTTGTTCTCCATTCTTATTCCTGCCATACTGTAAAACCTCCATATCTGTCCTATCTGTTTTCATGTTCCATTGCGTACATTCTAAGCGGACAGCCCCTCATTGTCGAAGGTGTCGCCCTCGGCAATCTTCTTCCGAATATCCTCGGAAATAATCGGGATAAACGCTTCTGTGACTGTCTGCGTGCCGACATATTCACGGCTGATTATCATCTGAACTGGTGCTTTCGGCACGATACGCTTTCTCTTTTTATCTGCTTTCTTATCCTCGCCCATACTTAAATCTTCCTTTCCAGACAGGGCAGGAGAACGTCTGGAAACGCCCCGCCCTGTCAATCAGATACCATCAATCCCCGCTGTTTACTTCTTTCTGTAATGCTTCAAGGAGTGCTGCTGCTTCATCAGAGTTCAACGTGATACCCTTTCCGCACTTCTCACGGTTCGGGGAAAAGCTGCGGATGTCATATTTCGGCTCTCTTCCGTTCCATGAGATAAGATTGATTTCTTTTGTGTAGCCGCTGTCGCCCTTAGACAATACGGCGATTTCCTTTACAATCTCATACTGGATTTCTTTCATTCTTCATACCTCAATTTTCTGCATTTACCTCCCGAAAAGAGAAGATTAGCGGCTGTCCCTGCCCCGTTTCCTCTGCAATTCACGCTCCAAAAGTTTAATGATGGTTTCCTCCATCTGCTTCGGCGTTGTGTTCTTCGGAAAATACTTTTTCAGCTTGCTTGTGTTGATTTTCAAGGTTTCTTTCTGGTTTCCCTTTTCCTCCGTCATAATTGCAAATATCGTATCCATGTCAAGCCGCCCGCTCTGGCTTAGGCTTTTCATCCGCTGTGCCTGTGAGAGTGAGGGCGTTGCTTCTTCGCTCTCCATCGTGGCAAAGAGGTTTTCCTGCTCGTCTTTCTTCAAAAAGGACAGTTCCACCGCAGGCGTGAGGGCGATTTTCCCCTCGTCCACCATCCGCAAAATCGGCGGTATCAGTTCCGTCAAACGGATAAATCTTTGTACGGTCATCCTGCCTACGCCGAAGCCCTGTGCCACCTTGTCGTCCGTCCGCAACTTCGTCACAACTTGTGACGAGGTTAAGTCTGTGCGGAAACCCTGCCGCTTCATGGCTTCGGATTTCATCTTGTAGGCAAACGCCCGCTCTGATGGCAGGATATTCTCACGCTGTAAATTACTGTCTACAAGGGTGATGATGGCTCGGTCACGGTCTAAGGGCAGGACAAACGCAGGCACGGTATTTATCCCTGCAAGTTCAGACGCACGGACACGCCGCTGCCCTGCAATCACTTCATAGCCGTTCCCGTCCTCTTTCGGGCGTGTGATTATCGGCGTGACAATGCCAAATTCCTTGATGCTTTCCGCTAATTCTGACAGCGTTTCATCCTCTGCCACATGAAACGGATTGTCGGGAAACGGGTACAAGTCTTTGGTCTTTAACACCTTAAAATCCTGTTTCTTCATTCACATAT
>NZ_KV804722.1:0-8840 GCF_001811425.1 Peptoniphilus sp. HMSC062D09
CCGGAGGTTCAAATCCTTCTCCCGCTACCATAAAAATATATGGCGGCGTAGCTCAGTTGGCTAGAGCATACGGTTCATACCCGTAGTGTCAGGAGTTCAAATCTCTTCGCCGCTACCAAATTTTAAAATACGGTTTGTGTTACATAAGCCGCTACCATATGAGGCCCTGTGGTCAAGCGGTTAAGACACCACCCTTTCACGGTGGTATCCCGAGTTCGATTCTCGGCAGGGTCACCAGAATGGACGCATAGCTCAGTTGGGAGAGCATCTGCCTTACAAGCAGGGGGTCATAGGTTCGAGCCCTATTGTGTCCACCAAAAATGGCCTGGTAGTTCAGTTGGTTAGAATGCCAGCCTGTCACGCTGGAGGTCGTCGGTTCGAGCCCGATCCAGGTCGCCAATATTATGCTAGTAATAAATTTTAATAAGCTGGTGTAGCTCAATTGGTAGAGCAACTGACTTGTAATCAGTAGGTTAGGGGTACAAGTCCTCCCACCAGCTCCAATAAATTTTATGGGATTTTACATGGAGGAGTTCCCGAGTTGGCCAAAGGGGACGGACTGTAAATCCGTTAGCTTAGCTTTCAGTGGTTCAAATCCACTCTCCTCCACCATTTAAAATTTAAATTTTTCTTATGCGGGTGTAGCTCAGTGGTAGAGCCCCAGCCTTCCAAGCTGGTTGCGAGGGTTCGATTCCCTTCACCCGCTCCAATAAGCACCTATAGCTCAGTAGGATAGAGCAACGGACTTCTAATCCGTGTGCCGGGGGTTCGAATCCTCCTAGGTGCGCCAAACCTAAAAATGCATTGGGGTGTAGCCAAGTCGGTAAGGCACCAGACTTTGACTCTGGCATGCGTAGGTTCGAGTCCTGCCACCCCAGCCAATAATATATGACCCATTAGCTCAGTCGGCAGAGCACTTGACTTTTAATCAAGGTGTCGCGCGTTCGAATCGCGCATGGGTCACCATTTTTAAAATTTTATATTTGTGGAGAGGTACCGAAGTGGTCATAACGGGGCGGTCTTGAAAACCGTTAGGGTGCAAGCCCACAAGGGTTCGAATCCCTTCCTCTCCGCCATTTTTAATCTGTGTTTATCACAGATTTTTTATTGAAAATTTATTCTTTGACCCATTAGCTCAGTCGGCAGAGCACTTGACTTTTAATCAAGGTGTCGCGCGTTCGAATCGCGCATGGGTCACCATTTTTTACATAGAAAATATTTGTTGGAGATTTACTCCCAAACAGATATTATATTGCCTTTTATTCTGTAGACTTATTCTACAGTTTTTTATTTTCTAAAATTTTATCTCACATTTTTCACTTGCTAAATATATATGTTATAATTAAAAAATGTTGGAGGAAATCTATGTTGAAGAAAAAATTTTATTTAGTATTTTATCTTGCTGCAATTATATTTATTTTATTTTTTACTCTTAATGGCAATAAATTTTATACTATAAAAGAGAAGGATATTGAAATTAAAAATAAGATAAGTCTTGAAAAAGAAAATTTTAATAATTACTCCTTAAAGTTGAAGGAAGACATTAATTACAACAAGTTATATGTTTATAAGTCAAAAAATGATGAATTTTATATATTTATTTATTCAAAATCTATTTTCTTTGATAGATATAATCTTGACGATGATTTTATGACTAAAGATAAATCAATTAATAGAGTGGCTAGTAATTATAAATACAAGAATTTTATTAATATTGATTTAGAAAAGGATCCTTTAAAAATTGATGTCAAGTCTGAAAAAAATGAAGACAGAAAAAATACCCTTATTAAATATCTTGTAGTTGTTATTGTAATTGCTTTTCTCGGCTATAGAAGGAATAAGAGGGAAAATTTTAAGAAATAGTCTATACCATAAATTTTAAAATTATAATAATTTAAAAACCCTAAGGTTGAATGATATCAACTTTAGGGTTTTACTTTTTTAGTTAAAAGAGTTTTTTAAAAGTTTATTGTAATAACTTTTTTTAGTTTTTAGATTTGATCTAAAGCTTGTTTTAGGTCTTCTATGATGTCGTCTGCATTTTCTAGTCCAACAGAAAGTCTAATTAAGCCTTCTGAGATACCTGCCGCTGCTCTTTCTTCTGCTGTGTAAGGAGAGTGAGTCATTGAAGCAGGGTGTTGGATAAGTGTTTCTGCGTCGCCAAGTGATACTGCAAGTGTGCAAAGTTTAACGCTATTCATAAGTTTAGCGCCAGCTTCTTTTCCGCCTTCTATTTCAAAGGCAATCATTGCACCAGGAAGTGCCATTTGTTTTTTAGCTACATCGTAATATTTGAAGGATTTAAGTCCTGGGTATTGGATGCTCTTAACTTTTGGATGTTTTTCCAAAAATTCTGCAACTTTCATTGCATTAGAACAGTGCTTATCCATTCTAATTTGAAGAGTCTTCATTCCTCTAAGGATTAGATAAGCGTTAAATGGTGCAAGTACAGCTCCTGTACAGTCTTTAATACCTACTAGTCTTACTTGGTCAATTAATTCTTTTCTACCAACTGCAAAGCCTGCAATAACATCGCCGTGACCGTTTAAATATTTTGTTGCAGAGTGAACTACCATGTCTGCTCCTAGTGTAAGTGGTCTTTGGATGTAAGGTGTACAATAAGTGTTGTCTACGATTACTAGACAGTCTTTATTCTTTTCATGAACTCTCTTAGCAACTTCTTCTATGTCGCAAATGTCCATGTTAGGGTTAGCTGGTGTTTCTAAGTAAACAATTTTTGTGTTGTCTTTCATTACATTTATGATGTTGTCAACATTTGTAATGTCAACGAAATCAACTTCGATGCCCATTTTTGATACTGAGTGTTCTAAGAAAGCGAAAGTACATCCGTAAAGAGTCTTTGCTGCTATCATGTGGTCGCCACATTTTACGAATGGCCAAATTGCTGATGTAATTGCACCCATTCCTGATGCTGCAGATACACAAGCTTCGCCTTCTTCAAGTAGTGCAACCTTTTCTTCTACTTGTTCGTTTGTTGGGTTGCCAAGTCTTGAATAGATATAGCCATCTTCTTCTAAGGCAAATCTACGACCGCCTTGTTCTGCATTGTCAAATATAAATGTAGATGTTTGATAAATTGGAGTAGCTAGTGCACCAAATTTGTTCTTTTCGTATCCACCGTGAATTGCCTTAGTTTCAAAATGCATTTTCTTTAGTTCGTCTTTACTATTCATAAATATCTCCTTTTCTTAAAATAATAAATCTAAAAGTTTTTCTTAATTAAACAAATCTAAAATTCTTTTTATAAAACAAATCTAATTTTTTCCATTTAAATTATTTTGCTGCTGCTTTATTTTCTTCTAGTGGCACATCATTTTCAAAATCCCATCCAGTTTTTGGATCTGCAAATCTAACAAAGATTGAGATTATTGCAAATACAGCAAGTAGTGCTTGATACCATAGGAAAGGTATAATTTGAACAGGGGATACAGCTAGGGCTCCTAGTTCTTTAGTAAGGCCAGCTGCGATTAAAACTTGTGCACCGTAAGGGATTATACCTTGCATTACGCAAGAGAATGTATCAAGGAAGGAAGCAGATCTTCTTGGGTCTACTTTGAAGTCCTTTGAAATTTCTTTGGCAACAGGGCCGTCAATGATAATTGCAACAGTGTTGTTTGCAGTTGCAGCGTCTGTTAAAAGAGTTAAAAGAGCAATTGAAACTTCTGCTGATTTAGCGTCTTTAGCAAAGCCTCTGATTTTTTGAACCAGCCACTCAATACCACCGTTACTAGATACCATATATGAAAGTCCTCCAGTTAATAGTGATAGTAAGAAAATTTCAAACATTCCACTAAATCCAGTAAAGATATTTTGAGCAAAAGTCATCATAGTGAGTCCACCAGTGATCATTCCAATTATACCTGATAATACGATACCACTAGTTAATACTAAGAATACATTCATTCCTGCAAGGGCAGTAATTAATACGAAAAGATATGGGATTATAAGTATAAAGTTGTAACTCAAATCGCCTAGGTCAACTTCGCCTTCAGGTTTTCCAACAACTAATAAAATTACAAAAGTAATAATAGCTGCAGGAAGTGCAATTTTAATATTTGCTCTAAACTTATCCTTCATGCCTACATTTTGTGTTCTTGTTGCAGCTATTGTTGTATCAGAAATAACTGATAGGTTATCACCGAACATTGCTCCACCAACAAGGGCTCCAAGAACAAGTGGTAGTGGAAGGTTACCTTTTGTAGCAACGCCAACTGCGATAGGTCCAACAGCTGAAATAGTTCCTACTGAAGTTCCTGTAGAGATAGAAATGAAACAACTGATTAAGAAAATTCCAGCTGTAACAAATTGTACAGGAATTAGAGAAAGTGCAAAGTTTACAACAGAGTCAACTCCACCAGAAGATTTAGAAACTGTTGCGAAAGCTCCAGCTAGTATGTAGATAAGACACATGATAATTATGTTTTCGTCTCCACAACCACGAACGAAGTCGTTAAATTTGTCATCGATAGAACCTTCAAACATAATAAATGCCAAAATAATAGCTGGTAAAATACATACGGGTGCTGCTACTTGGTAGAATGCCATTTCAACGCCCATTGCGTTAAGAATTAATCCAGTAGCAAGATATACGAGCACGAAAACTATAAAAGGTAGAAGTGCTGCACCATTAGCCTTAGGTTTTAAATTTTTGTTTTCCATAGATACCTCCTTAAAATTAACAAAAATAAAACAAGATTTTTCTACGAATTTTATTACTTATATGTTTTTAACATCAGCCTCCTTAAGTAGAATTAAAGGTAAATCATTAATAATATCGTTTTCAAAACTATTTTAATAATATGTAGATAAGAAACTTAAAATACCTTTAAGTCAATTATACTGGTTTTAAATGATTTTGTGAAGTCTTTATTCATTATTATGTTAATAAGTTACAAAAATAAACTTTAAAAAGAATAACGATTTCATACCGATAAGATAGACTAATATACTTCAAAGTATGAAATAATCAAGACTTAAATGATTATTTGGCAAGGAATAAATTAATCTTTCAAAAATATTTTTTCAAAAAAATTAAAAAATTTAGAAAATAAATTTTTCTTAACATAATCTTTACACCCTAAATGCTATACTAACTGTGAGGTGAGAATATGAAAGAATTTGTAAATCGAAAATTTTCATACGCGATGTTGATTTTATCCATTGCCTTTATTTTCTGGGGAGCTTATAGGTCAGAAGTGGATACAGTGCTTTCAAAAGCTATAAGAATATGTTTGGAGTGCGTTGGGATTGGATAAGTTAAAAAATCTTTTTAAAAAATTTAGAGAAAAAAGAAAGATAGTGCAAGGCTCTTTTGCTCTTCTTACAAATATACATATTCCAAATTTTTTTAAGGGAACTATTTACACGGGCAAGATGAAAAGTGCTTGCGTGCCAGGACTAAATTGTTATTCCTGTCCAGGTGCAGCTCTATCTTGTCCCATAGGTTCCTTTCAAGCTGTTGTAGGGTCGTCAAAATTTAATTTTGCCTACTATGTGACGGGCCTCATGCTTTTATTTGGAACTGTGTTTGGAAGATTTATTTGTGGATTTTTGTGTCCCTTTGGATTTTTTCAGGATTTAATTCATAAAATTCCATCGAAAAAATTTAGCACTAGAAGATTTAGTTTTTTAAAGTACATCAAGTATTTTATTTTGGTCTTTGTAGTTTGGTTATTTGGAGTATTTTTGACAGATGAGTTGGGATTTGCATCTCCATACTTTTGTCAGTACCTTTGCCCACAGGGAATACTTGAAGGAGGAATCCCTCTTTCACTAGCAAGCAAAAGTATAAGGGGAGCACTTGGCAATTTATTTTTGCTAAAGTCAGGAATTCTCGCCCTAGTGATTATACTCTCAATATTCTTTTACAGACCTTTTTGCAAATACTTATGCCCACTGGGCGCCTTTTACGCACTAACTAATAAATTTTCTTTTTATCAATACCATGTAAATGATTCTTGTATATCATGCGGAAAATGTAAGAGGATTTGCAAAATGGATGTAGACATGTCAAAAAATCAAAGAGCCTTGGAGTGCATAAGATGTGGTGACTGCATCAAAGCTTGCCCAACATCTGCGATTTCCACCTCATTTAAAAATAATAAAATCAATAATTTAGAAGAAGGAGCAAGATATGAATAAAATTTTTAAGAATATTAGTAAAATTTTTGTGCTATTGTTTTTGGCACTTGCCATGACTGCTTGCACAAGCAAGGCGCCAGAAGGACCTACTGTATCAAGTGGAGACTCTTTCCCAAAATTTGACGCAGTAGATTTCAAGGGCAATCCAGTAAGTAGTGATGTCTTTAAAGACAGTCCTGTTACAATAATGAGCATCTGGTTTACAGGTTGTAAGGGCTGCATAGACGAAATGCCTACCCTACAAAAAATTTCTGAAGAACTAAAGGACAAAAATGTAAAGGTTATGTCAATTTGCCTTGACACTTATGAAGATAAAAAAATTAAAGAAGAGGCTGAAAAAATTATTGAAGCAAAGGGAGTTAAGTACCCAAATCTTGCTGTAAAACCTTCTGAAGAAATAGACAACTACCTCAAAAACTTGACAGCTTTTCCTACAACTCTTTTAATTGGAAGAGACGGAAAAATTATTGACAACATAAGTGTCGGTTCACAAGAAAAAATTGATGAACTATACAAAAAAATTGACGAAATAATTGCCAGTGAAGGAAAATAAATTCACTAGCTTAAGATAATAAATCCTCATTGATACACCTATTTTGACTCATGCTTGCATGGGTCTTTTTTTTTAATTTGTAGATAAAATTTTTAAATGTTGCATATGCAACAGAAAGTTATTAATTTTTATATTAAAATTATTTTAGAAGTTAAAACTTACTAATTTAAAAGGTGGGATAATTATGAGTATGTTTTGTTTTCAATGTCAAGAGACTTTTAAAAATTCTGGCTGCATAAAAAGAGGTGTCTGCGGAAAGACAAGTGATGTTGCAAATTTGCAAGATTTTTTGATTTGGATTTCTAAGGGACTTTCTGAAATTGCAGTAAAAAGTGAAAGGGAAAATAAGGAAGTTGTAGACAGAGTTATTTTAAACCTATTTACAACTATTACAAATGCAAATTTTGATTTTTCTCAAATTAAAGATAGAATTTGTGAAACAATTGATATGATGAATTCTTTAAGAGAAGATAAAAATTATAGCGAAGCTGCAAAGTGGTCATCAAAGGATTTTTCTGAAATAGAGGAAAAAATAAGTTCAGGCGAAGTTTCTATTTTAGCTGAAGAAAATGAAGATGTAAGAAGTTTAAAGGAGCTAATAACGTATGGACTAAAGGGCATGGCTGCTTATGCGAGACATGCAAAAGTTTTGGGTTATGAAAGTGAGAAGGTAAATAATTTTATCTTAACTACAATGGCTGAACTTTTAAGAGAAAAAAGCCTAGACGAATTAGTTGCACTTACTCTTGAAACTGGTTCTATGGGATATCTTGCTATGGCGACACTTGATAAAGCAAACACAAAGACTTATGGCAATCCAGAAATAAGTAATGTAAATATTGGCACGAGAAATAAGCCTGGAATTTTAGTTTCTGGTCACGACTTAAAGGATTTTGAAATGTTACTTGAACAAGCCAAGGATTCTGGCGTGGATATTTACACTCACTCAGAAATGCTTCCTGCAAATTATTATCCAAGCTTTAAAAAATATGAAAACTTTGTGGGAAACTATGGCAACGCCTGGTGGAAGCAAAGAGATGAGTTTGAAGCCTTTAATGGACCAATACTAATGACGACAAATTGCATAGTGCCTCCAAAGGATTCCTATAAAGACAAATTATTTACAACTGGTGCTGCAGGATACCCTGGTTGCAAGTATATCGAAGAAGATGAAAAGGGTCACAAGGATTTTTCAGAAATAATTAAACTTGCAAAGACTTGCAAGGCTCCAGAAGAAATTGAAAAGGGAAGTATAGTTGGTGGTTTTGCTCATAGTCAAGTCATGGAACTTGCCGACAAGGTTATTGAAGCTGTAAAAAATGGCGACATCACAAAGTTTATTGTCATGGCTGGCTGCGATGGAAGAATGGCTGATAGAGAGTATTACACAGAATTTGCAGAAAAACTTCCAAAGTCTACAGTGATTTTGACAGCAGGTTGTGCAAAATATAGGTACAACAAATTAAATCTAGGGGACATCAATGGTATACCAAGAGTTTTAGATGCAGGCCAATGTAATGATTCTTATTCACTAATTCAAATTGCCCTTGCCCTAGTTGACGCTTTTGGAGTGGAATCTGTTAATGATCTTCCACTTGTGTACAATATTGCATGGTATGAACAAAAAGCTGTTATAGTTTTACTTGCATTACTTTCACTTGGTGTAAAAAATATTCACCTTGGTCCAAGTCTTCCAGCTTTCTTATCTCCTAATGTTACAGATGTTTTAGTGGAGAAATTTAATATTGCTGGCATTTCAAATGTTGAAGATGATATAAAAAATTTAATAATTTAATAATTTAATAAAAAATCTTTGTTTTTATTTTTCTTAGCCTTATAATAAAAAACAATTAATAAATAAAATTTTTGGGAAGAAGAGTAACTTAAAATTTTGAGCAAAGAGAGCTTCGCCCAGGTGAAAGAAGTGGATGAGTTTTATGTGAACATGGCCTTCTCTAGGAAATATGGATATTAGGTATTTACGGGTCTTCCCGTTATAGAAGTAGAGTATGATTGTCCTTGAAGGGGTCGCTTTCGTGAGAAAGTGATATATTAAGGTGGTAACACGAGCTTTCATCCTTAGGGATGAAGGCTCTTTTTTTGTACGCTTTAGCATGAATAAACC
>NZ_KV804723.1:0-7597 GCF_001811425.1 Peptoniphilus sp. HMSC062D09
TTAAAATCCTGTTTCTTCATTCACATATCTACCTTTCTTTCGCTCTGCTTTTATGGTTTTTCTGCAATTCTTCCAACACTTCGGGCGGTATCTTTGAGAGCAGCCGCCCCATCTGCTCGTTGGTTCTCTGCAACTCAAATATCTTCTGGTTCGCTTTCTGCACCTTTAGTTCCTGCTCATACTTTTCATCACGCATACGCCCCGCATAGTCTGATTCCTGCCCGATTTGCTCCTTTAGGCTATTGATATAGGCACTCTGCTTACTGATTTCCTTTGAGAATTTCTCCACGTCTGGGAGCCATGCCGCAATCAGTTCCAGAGCCTTGTCACGCTTCTTCCCTGCATTAAAGGCGTTGATGTCGGACAGTGCAGACACAATTTCCTCATACTGTTTATCAAGCCTGCCGCCCAACTTATAGAGCCATGTGGGGACATGTTTCCGCTTCGTTTCCATTGAGGACTGACCTCTTTCAAGCTGATTCCACCGTGAGGACATCCGCTCATGGTAGGCGGTCTGCCATTCGGACAGGCTCTTTTGATTGCCTAAAATTGTTTTGGCAGACAGCTTATTGTCTGGTGTAATCGGCACAAAACAGAGGTGCATATGCGGCGTTCTCTCGTCCATGTGGACGACTGCGGAGAGGATATTTTTCTCCCCGACACGCTCTGAAATGAAATCCAGAGCCATCGTAAAATACGCTTTCTGTTCTTTGGGCGGCAGGCTGTTCATAAATTCTGGCGAAGCCGTGATAAGCGTTTCCACCATCATCACGCTATCTTTCCTCGTCCTGCACCCTGCTTCGGCTACCATGCGGTTAATCTCTTTCTTGTAGGTGTACCTCGGCGGATTCACAAGATGGTAGTTATCTTTCGAGCGTTCCATATCTATATCTGGATTGCTTTTATAGGCTTCTTTTTTACGCTCGTTGTGGCGTTCGCAAGCCGCAACGCCGCCCGCTTTGCGTTTCTGGAAACGCAGGATTGCATAGGGCATAATTCATCATCTTCCTTTCTTCGGCGGGTAAACTGCCCTTTGGGTGACAGCGGTGACGGCGGTGACAGCAGTTTTGGGATACCCCCTACCGACTGCCTCAACTGTCACCCTTATTCCCTGCATGACGGTCATGTCGATGATGACGGTGTTTTTGGAATACCCCCTCGCAAGAGCCGTCACCGTCATGCTGCCATTCTTTTATCCGAAGCGTGGAGCGTAGGATAAGCAGGGCGTAAGACCTGCCATAAGGGAGTCCAGAGGGAACGTCTGGCACACGACTTTGCAGGGCAAAGTGTAGTGTGTTACACCCTGTAAACGCAGTCGGAAAAATCGGAAGGATTTTTCTGACCGCAGGGGTGGTTTTACACGCCGAAAAGGGCGGGTAAATCCTACGCCTGCACTTTGCGTTTACGGGGTGTTCTCCCGCAGGGATGACAGCGGCAGGGTATCCTAAAATCACTGTCACCGCCGTCACCGCTGTCACCCGCAGGGCAGAGTCGCCAGCTTTACACGGCTTTAAGCGTCAATGACAGTAACAGGGGGTATCCCAATATCGCTGTCACCACCGTCACCGCTGTCACCCGCCCGCTTTGCAAGCGAAATCTGCCTGCCGTGTTTTTTGCGGCTGTACTGATAAACGATATGGTTCTCATTTAAAAATGTGGTGCGGTATTCATTGAGCCATTTCGTAATCACCGTGGGTATGGTTTCCGTTTCCCTCATAGCGGCTAACAGCTCCGTTGCCGTGCCTGCCCATTCTTCCTTATCCCTCATAAAATCCACCAACCGAAAAAGGACGTCTGGTATCGTTTCTTTCGCAAGCTGCTCCTGCGTTTTTCTCTCCACAAGTTCCCAACTGCAATCACGGAAACGCAGCGTGTATTCCTGATAGGGCGTGTCCCTGCCCGTCACATACAGCTTGGCGGTGTCGGATGCCCGTTTCTCCTTTTCCAGAACAAAGGTAGCGTCCGCACTCCCCGTTAAGCCTGTCGTCCCAGACACCTTGTTGAACACATCGCTGTCATTCTGCTTTCGGATGTGGTGTACGACAATGATCGCCAATGAATGCCTGTCGGCAAAGTCTTTGATTAGTGAGATGTCCCCATAGTCGCTTGCGTAGGCATTGTCTTTTGAAGCTGTACGGACTTTCTGCAAAGTGTCAATGACAATAAGCCTGCTGTTTGGGTAATCTTTCAGATAATCTTCAAGCTGCACGATAAGACCGTCTGACAGCTTGCAGCTTGCCACGGCAAAGTGAAGCCGCCTGCTCGCTTCGTTCGTCAATCGGAACAGCCTGTCCTGTATACGGCAGAACGTGTCCTCAAGGCAGAGGTAAAGCACGTCGCCCTCCATTGTCGGCATATCCCACAAGGGAAGTCCCTGCGACACGCATAAACATAGCTTCAGCATGAGCCAGCTCTTTCCTATCTTCTGTGAGCCGCAGAACAGCGACAAGCCTGTGGGGATAAGGCTGTCCACCACAAAGGACGGCTTCTCAAGCGGTTCATAAAGGAGCGTTTCGGCGTTGACTGTCTGTAACTTCTGCATGGCTTTCCTCCTTTCGGGCGGTGTTTTTGTTTTCGTTGCACATAGGCGTTGACCTCCTTAAAAATAGATTTACTCCCACGAAGAAAAAGTGAGAGTATGTAATGCCGCCAATCCCACACAAATAAAAAACAGATTTCTTTTTCGGGCGGTGTCGGTCACGGTTGGAGATACTTCCTCATTTCCGCCTTTACTTTCTCCTTTGCAATCGCAACAGATTTCTGTATTGCCGAAGCGGTGCAATGCTCCATAGCGGCGATTTGGTAAAAATTGAACTCATACTCGTAGTAGAGCAGGAAACGCCGCCTTTGTATCTCTGGCAGTCCGTCAACCGCCTTACAGAGCAGTTCTGCCCGTTCTGCCTCAATCATTTGTTCCTCTATGCTCTTAGGCAGCTTCAACGCCCGCCTGTTCAGCGTTTCGTCCCATACTTCCGAAAACTCCCTGTGCCGCTCGTCCCATTGGAGGAGATTCCTGTTCCTGCGTTCCATCTGCCGAAACTCCATAAAGAACTGTTCCGACACTTCCAACTCGTGGGATTTGCCCTGCCCGTCCTTAAAGCTGATAAAATACCTTGTGCCGCTTTCCGTGGATTCCTCCCGAAGCGTGTACGCCTTAACTCTGTATGCCATCCCGCTTGCCTCCTGCAAAAAATAAGTGAGGGGATTTCCATCCCTCACCCAGTAGCCCGCAGGACGGCAGGCTGTTTTAGACGCTATAAAATTTTCGTAGCTTCTTCCGCAGATGGTCTAACCTCGCATAGATGGCACCAGTCGTCAAATGCACGAGCGGGGCAATCTCCTTTGTGGAATACCCCTGCATTTTCAGCAGGACGATTTTCAAGGTACGCCCGTCCACCGCGACTAATACTTGATAGAGATTTTCGCTCTCAATCTCGTCCAGTAACTCCGCAACCGTACCCACTTCCGTCTGCCGCTCCCTGTCTGCCATGTCCTCAAGGTATTCCGCAATGTCATTCGTCCATCGGTAAAACCGCCTGTTGGAATTGAAGTCTGCCCTGTCCGCAATGCGTATCTGCTCAATGGTCGCTTCATCAACGCCGCACTCACGCAGCAGCTTTTCCTCCGCTTCTTTCCAGATACGCCATTTCCTGTCCTCCCGTCCGTGGTTATATGCCATGCTTCTTTTCCTCCAATCAGAATTGATTGAGAGGGCAGAGAAAAACCCCCTCATTTTCCCAAAGGAAAAAACAAGGGGGCTGAACGCCTTAAATTTTAATTTTCTATTATCTTTCTTAGTTTTCTTAGGATTCTGGCTTTGCGTTTGTTCACAACGCTCTGGGTTATGCCGAACCTCGCCCCGACTTCACGCTCAGAAAGTCCGTCAAAAAAGATTGCCTGTATCAATTCCTGTTCACTATCCGACAGCAAAGGCAGGGCGGCTTTCAGCCTGTCCACCATAACCGCATTGACAACGGTTTCCGCAATGTCTGCCGCTTCATCAGCGATAAAGTCTAAAGGCTTCCCCTCGCTGTCCGTAAATCCATCCAGAGAAAGCAGGCTGTTCTTCGTATCTAATTTTTTCAGATAACGCCACCGTTCCTTATCTCGGTAGAAGTCCGTGTATTGCTCCCTCACGACTTCAAGCAGACAGCCTTGAATGGGGATAAACAGCTTGTCCATATAGGTCTGGTCGGATTCCCTGCGGCGGCAGAAATCCGTATAGGACAGTTCCACATATCTGCCGCTTTCCTTGATATATACCTTTCTCGGTGCGTATTTCACTGTAAGTACCTCCCATCTGAATTTTTGAAATGTTCAAAATCCAGATGGAGAGGTGGCGAACGACACCTAACACCACTAATAGCCCTATGGCACTTTCCAACAAAAATCGACAAAAGAAAAACCGCAAAGGCTCTATGACCTTTACGGTTATGGGAAATATTAATTCTGTTGTATGGAGATTGTACTTCTACATTCAAGGCAGGAAGTGCCGTTGCATAGGCAGAAATTTTTTTAACTGGTTTCCTGCCGTTCTCTGATATGCTATGTATTGATAAATTTTGCTTCGTATGAGCAGATAGATAACTGCCCGAAAAAAGGACATAAAAAAATCCCTCCAAATTTAAAAACAAATTCAGAGGGTAATTTAGGGTATAACAAAATAACCCACCCGAATATCGTTTTTTTTATTTGGTGAGTTTGTTCTTTCAAATACGAAACAAAAAGAGCCGATGATTCGTGAATTGTTCCACAATTTCATCGGCTCTGCGTCTTAAGCGTCTGGCTCTTTGATGACAGTTATCTTCAAGTTGTCAACTTTAATCAATCTTTCTTGTCTGCATTTTGGACAATAAAGGGGATAATTCTCCAAAACAGTGTCCTTCCTAATTTTATTACGGGTTTTGTTCCCACAAACAGGACACAATATCCATTCGCATTTCATCATAATTAGTCTCTAATCCTTTCAAATCTCATTTTATATGACTTTTGCAAGCTGTTAAGCTAACTTGTGGAACATATGCCGAACCTTATCTATACGGCTATTCGGGCGGCGGGGTTGGCAAATAAATTTACCAATAGCTGGCTGGTATCCTTTTAACTCTGTCAAGCAGACTCCCTGCCCATTTGTGAAATAAGTTAAATCGTTCCTGTATTCTTGAATACATCTAGCAGGGATTTCTCCTTTCAGAATGACCTCGTCATTCTTTATCTGAGTACTTACAATATCTGCACAATACCTTGGAGCATCATGATACGCCCGTGAGAGATATTCCTGCGGTGCATAAATTTCAAAGTGGAGATATGGCTCTAATAGTTCTGTCCCTGCTTTTTTTAAAGCCTGCTCCAATACGATAGGGGAAAGCAGCCGAAAGTCTGCGGGGGTACTTACAGGACTATAATACAATCCATATTCAAAACAGATTTTACAGTCTGTCACTTTCCATCCATACAGCCCCTGCTCGCAGCCATAAAGAACCCCCTCCATAACCGCATTTTGGAACGATTGATTTAAATATCCAAGTGAAACTCTGCTTTCATACTGCACTCCGCTTCCAATAGGGAGCGGCTCTATGGACAACCCGACAGAAGCCCAGAAAGGATTTGGCGGGACTTCTATGTGGATGGTATATTCTGCTTTTCTAAGCGGTCTTTCCATATATATAACAGTAGGCTCTTTTATTTCTGCCTCCACATGATATTTTTCCTCAAGGATGGCACAAATGACTTCCATCTGCACTTTCCCCAAAAAAGAAAGTATAATCTCATGCGTTGTAGTATCCACATAATATTTTAAAAGAGGGTCGCCATCTGAAATTTCTGTAAGTGCCCCAAGCAATATTTCCCGCTGTTCAGATTTCTTTACTGCAATCGTTGTTTGGAGCATAGGGAGAGGATTTTCAATAAATTTTCTCTGCGGCAACAGTATTCCGTTCCCCAAAATACTGTTTAGCTGCAAAACATCATTTGGTAAAATTACAATATCACCAGAGCAGGCTGTATCGGATGAATATAATTCACCGTTTGTCGGAACACACATCTCTGTGATTTTTATTTTCTCTTTTTCAGATATTCTAATAACATCCCTCAAATGCAATGTTCCGCTATATATACGCACATAAACAAAACGCCGCCTTTTCTCTGAATATTCAATCTTAAAAACCTGCCCGCATAGTTCAGATTGACCTTCAGGCGTTGATGAATAAAATTTACTGGCAATCACTTCTATAAGCTGCCGAATCCCCAGATTGTTTTTAGCGCTTCCGTGATAAACGGGAAATAACGTTCCGTTTTGGAATCTCCTGTTTTCTTCCTGTTCCAGTTCTGACATTTTAAACGGTTTCCCTGACATATATTTCTCTAATAGTTCATCGTTTCCCATAATTACCGCATCCCACTGTTCCATATCGTCATTGTCCGTTACATTTATATGGGGATGCTGCCCAACCTTTTGCTTCACTATAATTTCCGAAGAAAGCTTTGCTTTCATTTCTCGATATACCATTGGCAAATCAATCCCCTCTTGGTCAATTTTATTGATGAAAAAAATTGTCGGAATCTTCATTGTCTGTAGTGCATGAAACAGTATACGGGTCTGTGCCTGTATGCCATCCTTTGCAGAAACTAATAATACTGCTCCGTCTAATACGGATAAAGAACGGTATACTTCCGCCAAAAAATCCATATGGCCTGGCGTATCTATAATGTTGACTTTTACATCCTCCCACTGAAAAGATGTCACTGCTGTCTGGATAGTGATTCCCCTTTGACGCTCCAAATTCATTGTATCTGTCCTTGTTGTGCCTTCATCTACGCTCCCTAGTTCTGCAATTGCACCACTGGTATACAATAAACTTTCCGTTAATGTTGTCTTTCCTGCGTCAACGTGAGCCAGAATGCCTAAGTTAATTATTTTCATGTGATTTTCCTCCTATCAACACCCAAAAAAGGGCATAAAAATACCCAGTGATAAATACTCCTATCACTGGGTAAATAACTCCAATAGCCCCAAAACACTTATATGTTTTCGGGCATATAAAATTACATGATAAAAGTATTCTTAAACTGGGTACAAAAAACTAAGCCCCATATTAAAAGTGAAACGAGACTGCTACTTTTTGTTCCCACTATCAAATTGACAGTTTATTTAAGAATACCTTGCCGCATATTTATTAACTCCTTGTATAATACTGAATCTAATTATATTCCTTAACCCTTTATTTGTCAAGCTGACAAACTAAAGCAGAAAAAGCGGCAGGATTTCCCCCTGCCACTAATCATCTGTTTATGCAAAAATAATTTCCTTTTCCACAATCTCCCTCGCACAAGCCCTTATGTTATTGAGGCATCCTGTCCATTCTAAGGCGTTTTCTGCCTTTAGCTGTTCCGTTATGCCCTGTGCCTGTTTCATACCCTCTATGAGCCTTTCAAAGCGTTCCTGTGCCTGTCTGTTGATGTCGGCAAGGTAGGCGTTTAGCCTGCCGCTTGTAAGAAGATTGGTGTATGTAACTTTACGGTACTGTTTTAGATAATCTAAATGCCGTTGCCCCCAGATGCCTATTGCCTGTTCTTCTTCGGCGGGTACAGTTAAGCACGG
>NZ_KV804724.1:0-216 GCF_001811425.1 Peptoniphilus sp. HMSC062D09
TCAAAAAGAGCCTTTTCTTCTTCGGTTAATTTAATTTCAAGTCTTTCGTTTCTTATTCTATTTGCCATAGTTAATTCCTCCTTTGAGTGTATTTCGGGGTCTTAGGGTTCTCCCTAACAAGCTAAAAATTGATAAAAAAAGAAGCAGATCCCAAAGGGCTGCTTCGTCAATTTTCCGTAAGTGTCCGTACACTTACTGTGCTTGCTACAAAAGAAT
>NZ_KV804725.1:0-1435 GCF_001811425.1 Peptoniphilus sp. HMSC062D09
TTTATGTCCTTGACAAATCTTCCCAAAAGGAACAATAGTCATTGAGTGTGGGAAGATGCTTGAAGATAATGGCTATGAGATAAAAATCTTAAATACCATCAACTTTAAAAAGAGTATGAAGTACAATCCATTCGCCTATCTCAGAAGTGAAAAAGACATACTTAAATTGGTACAGACAATCATTGCAAATACTAAGGGAGAGGGTGAAAAAGCAGGTGAAGATTTTTGGGTGAAAGCCGAGAAACTCTACTATACGGCTTTGATAGGTTATATTTTTTATGAAGCTCCAAGAGAAGAAAAGAACTTTGCGACACTACTGGATATGATAGATGCTTCAGAAGTCAGAGAAGATGATGAAACCTATATGAATCCCATTGATAGACTATTTGAAGCATTGGAAAAGAAAGAGCCTACGCACTTTGCGGTAAAGCAATATAAGAAATACAAACTTGCTGCTGGAAAAACGGCAAAGTCTATTCTTATTTCATGTGGTGCAAGGCTTGCTCCTTTTGATATTCAGGAGCTTAGGGACTTGATGAAAGAAGATGAACTTGAACTTGATACACTTGGAGATAGAAAGACAGCACTCTTTGTTATTATCTCTGATACAGATGATACTTTTAACTTTGTGGTGTCTATCATGTACTCACAGTTATTTAATCTACTTTGTGATAAGGCAGATGATGAGTATGGAGGAAGATTACCTGTTCATGTAAGGTGTTTGCTTGATGAATTTGCAAATATCGGCTTAATTCCAAAGTTTGAGAAGTTAATAGCGACAATCCGTTCAAGAGAAATATCTGCAAGCATTATTTTGCAAGCACAATCTCAGCTAAAGGCAATTTACAAGGATAATGCAGATACCATTGTCGGTAACTGTGATAGCACGCTATTCTTGGGTGGAAAGGAGAAAACAACACTTAAAGAGCTATCAGAAACGCTTGGAAAGGAAACGATAGATCTATATAATACATCGGAAACAAGATCAAATGCTAATAGTTATGGACTCAATTACCAAAAGACAGGAAAAGAGCTGATGAGTCAAGATGAGATAACGGTTATGGATGGCAGTAAATGTATCTTTCAGCTTAGAGGTGTAAGACCGTTTTTATCAGATAAATTTGATATTACAAAGCATAAGAATTACAAGTTACTTGAAGATTTTAATAAGAAAAATGCCTTTGATATTGAGGAATATATCAAGAGAAAAGGGAAAGCAAAATTAAATAGAGAAACGGTTATTACAAGAGTGCAGTAAGTCTAAAGAACATAGATTTGCTGCTTTTTTATTACTCAAAATCAGGAGGAAAGATGGTAAGGATAAGAAGTCCCACTAAGGAAAACTAAATAGCAAGAGTATCAGCGATTGGAAAAGAAAAACTCCGATCGCTTTTTTTATTGAAGAGAAAAGGAGAAATTTTTAATGAAGCAAGAA
>NZ_KV804725.1:1535-1765 GCF_001811425.1 Peptoniphilus sp. HMSC062D09
AAAAGAGGGAAAGACTTACAAAAACTTTGTTGTGAAGTCATACAACAAAATTGAAAAGAAAGAAGAAAACGAGGAGGAATAAATTATGGAATTTTTTACACAGGCAGTAAATGTATTAAAGATTTTAGTTATGGCAGTAGGTGCAGGACTTGGAGCATGGGGCGTTATTAACCTGATGGAAGGTTATGGTAATGACAATCCGGGTGCAAAATCTCAGGGCATTAAGCAGC
>NZ_KV804726.1:0-1475 GCF_001811425.1 Peptoniphilus sp. HMSC062D09
AAAAAGAGTGATAAAAAATATAGGGAGAGTAGACACAATGAGAAAGATGACTGCTATATCATTTGGAACAACCTTTCGCATAAATAAATAGATTGGTATTCCAATCAGTCCTGCAATCGTAAAACCTATCAGTTGTCTTTTTGTCAGGTTGAATGCAACCTTTGTTTTTACCTTCTTTAAGTCTTTTGGGATAGGTACATACGCCATAACTTACCTCCCATCTTCTTTACCCTTTGAAAGCTCCTCTATATGCTCATATACGGAGCCGATTTCTTCCTGAATACTTGCAATCTGTTCATTTGTACTTCTGTTATATCTTTCCTGCATTAGACAAAAATCATTGTGGCAGCGACCGATGTCTTTTGTTCTTTCTTCCAAGTCCTCCACTTTGCTGTGAAGCCTGATTCTATCCATTACTGCCAAAATACCTGTTCCAACTGCTACTGCTATCAATACTGTTTTTCTTTTGTTCATCATATATTTCCTTTCTTTTAGTGTGCATTTAATACGCTTTTGGCCAGTGTTCCGCTCTTTAGCATCATTAACCCCAGCAAAACCGCATATCCAAGTATCGTAAAGGTACTTGTGTGTATATCTGTTATCTGTATTGTTTTAACTAATACTGCGTATATTCCAAGACAAACCATTAAAAAGAGTCCTTGTAATCCTATGGCAAATAAGCCTTTGATATAGTTTGTTCCGATTTGTCCCCACTCTTTGTTTCCCATTGTGGCAAAAGGAATGGCTGAAACGGATGAGTAAACATAAATCTCAAACATTCTGCCGTATACCACAAGCATAATCACAATGGAAATGACCTGTATTGCCACCTTTATGAGCGAGGTTTCAAAGAGTATCATGACAAGCTCTCCAAGACCTTTATCTTTTAAGCCTTCTACCATCGTTACAATCTGATCTCCGGAGATAACGGCAGAGGTGTTAATTACCCCTGCCGCTTTATTTACCATGTGCTGTGCAACATCAAAGACTGCCATAGAAAACTGAAAAGCATGGGACACTAACCATACGGCAATCCACATCTTTATGATGTACTTGAAAAATTCAAAGGTATCTGTATCGTGCATATTGTTCTTTTGCATAACCATATTGATAAGCTCGATACAAAGGACTGCCGTTATGATTAGCCCTGCAATGGGGATAATGACAGAGTCGTTAATGCTTTTGATAAAACTAAAAACCTGTCCGTTCCACCCCATCGGTGTCTTTCCCACATCCGTTGCAATCGCACCAACTTTATCGTTGATGTCAAGAAACATGGACTCTAAGTTTGCTTGGATACCGCCCAGTAGAAGATCTTTGAAAAACTCCTCTATCTTGTCGAATATCCCAAACATTTAATTTCTCCTTTTCTTCTTACTTGAGTACATTTGCAAGAAGCGGAATCAGCTTTAATCCGATAAGGACAATGCCGCCTCCTGCCATAAGCTGCTTAATGCCCTGAGATTTTGCACCCG
>NZ_KV804727.1:0-12410 GCF_001811425.1 Peptoniphilus sp. HMSC062D09
AAGGGCGAGGAAACTCGCTCTTATTTTTTTGAAGTTTTTTACTATTCAAAAATTTTGACTTTATGTCAAATATTAGGGAAACTCTTAACTCGAGTCTCTTTATTTATTGGCTTTATAATTTCTTTTTGGGAGTAAATCTCTAGCCTATATTTTATGTAAATTTAGAGAGGTTTAACTTTAAAAAATTTTTAAAAAATTTAAGAAGCCCCCAGTCTTTTAACATAAAAATTATTTTGTGATATAATGATAAAAATTTATGGAGTGAGAGAAATGAGCATAGAAAAAGTTAAAAATTATTTTAAAGATTTTGGTCTTGAAGATAGGATAATTGAATTTGATACATCTAGTGCAACTGTGGAACTTGCAGCAGCAGCCCTAAATTGTCAGCCAGAAAGAATTGCCAAGAGCCTTTCCTTTATGCTAAAGGATAAGATAGTAATAGTGGTGACAGCTGGAGATGTGAAAATTGACAACAAGAAGTTCAAAGAATTTTTTGCCACTAAGGCAAAGATGATTGACAAGGATAGGGTGGAAGAGTTAATCGTTCATGAAGTGGGAGGAGTCTGTCCCTTTGCCGTAAAGGATGGCGTAGAGGTATATCTCGACCAGTCCCTAAAAAGATTTGACACAGTTTTTCCAGCTTGCGGATCTAGTAATAGCGCCATAGAATTTACATTAGATGAGCTAGAAAAACATTCAAAGTATAAAGAGTGGGTTGATGTCACAAAAAGTATGGAGTAAGAAAGGATATAAAAACTTTGTGCATACTGACAAATAAATAAAAACTTATAAAAAAAGATGAGCTCAATTGAATGAATTGAACTCATCTTTTATATTATTTGTTTTCTTCTATTAATTTGTCAAGTGTTGCCGCGAGACTATCTTTGTCTGCTTGACCAACGAAACCACCAAGAACTTTTCCTTCGCTATTCACAAAGAATGTTGTTGGCATTGCAGTTATATTTACCAAAGTATCCTCTGTAGTTGAGTTTGGCATTATATTTGTGTAATTTGTGCCTGCATTTTTCAAAATTTGTTGAGCTTCTTGGACATTTGTATCCATGCTTGCATTAGTATCAACAACAACACCAAGGAAGTTTATCTTATCCTTGTATTCATCATATAATTTTGCTAGATCAGGCATTTCCTCTTTACATGGTCCGCAAAAAGTTCCCCAAACATTTACAAGGGTTAATGGTTTTTCTTTGTAAAAATCTTCTGATTTTACTGTGTTGCCATTAACAATATCAATAGTGTGAAATTCAAAATTCTCAATTGGCATTTTGTCTAATTCTATTGCGCTTGCTGTGGTTTTTTCTTTTTCTTCGCCTTTATTTGTATTATCAGTAGGATTATTCTTTTTGTTGCAAGCAAAAAGAGTTAGAGCTACTGCAAATAAAATCAATACTTTAAAAAGTTTTTTCATATAATCACTCCAAGTTAAATTTTTAATTTTGCCTACTTAATTTAATTTTGCCTTAATTCATTATACTTCAAGCCTTTAAACTTGTCTATTTCAAATATTTATTGTATAATAAGTTTCACTTGTTCGGGAACTCCAAGTATAAAAAACTAATTGTTCTCCAAAGAAATGGAGGTAAAAATGAAAAAAATTATTATCGACGCAGATCCCGGGATTGACGATTCCATTGCCATTATCTTAGCAAATAATGTAGCGGAATATGATATCCTCGGGATCTCTTTAGTTTCGGGAAATGTGCACGCAGAAAAGGGAAGGAAAAATATCCTAAGACTTTCAAAGTTTTTAAATCATGATTTTAAAATTTACATGGGAAGCACATCTCCTCTTTCAAAGGAATTTATTAACGCAGAGGACACTCATGGCGAAGATGGTCTCGGTGAAACTTATCTACCTTATGAAGAAAAAAAATCAGAGGGCGATGCCATAAACTTCTTAGTTAATGAGGCGAGGAAGGGTCAGCTGACAATTTTTGCCCTGGGACCACTTACTAATATTGCCAGAGCCTTAAAAAGAGATAGAGCCGCCTTTAAGGACACTAGGATAATTATAATGGGCGGCAACTTTAAGAGCCATGGCAACATGAGTCCTGTTGCTGAATTTAATTTTTATGTGGACCCAGATGCTGCTGACTATGTCATAAAAAATGCTCCCAATAAAGTTGAGATTTTGCCCCTTGATGTGACTAGAAAATTTGTCTTGACGCCAAGTATTTTGTCCTACATGAAGAGATTAAATCCAGAAGTGGGAAATTTTATTGAAAAGATAACGGATTTTTACATGGACTTTCACTGGGAATACGAAAAAATTATTGGTTCAGTGATAAATGATCCCTTAACTATTATTGCAGAAAGAAAGCCAGAATTTTTTAGGAGCAGAACTTTTAATGCAGAGTGCATAACAGATGGACCTGCAAGAGGCATGCTCATGGTAGACGAGATGAACTTCATGAAGAGAGAAAAAAATATAATACTCTATGAAGACTTAGATGTCTATGAAGTTTGGAAATATTTTTTAGAAGAAATTACAAAATGTGAAGTTAATGAGAAAATTTTGGGTGATCTCCTATGAAAATTACTTCAAAGAAAATCACATTTATGGCATTATGTATTGCAATAAATTCAGTAAGTGCCTGGCTTGCCGTAGTATTAAAACTACCAGTATATCTTGATTCTATTGGAACAATAATGGCTGGTTTTTCTTTTGGCCCAGCTTTTGGAATTTTGACAGGAATTATTTCAGCCTTTGCAAATAGTATAGGAGATCCAATTGCAATTTATTTTATGCCGACGCAAATTGTGGTGGGATTTACAGCAGGTTATTTTAAATTTTTAAAGAGGGATGATATTGTCTCAAAACTTTATCTGGCACCTGCCATGTCCCTTCCTGCAGCAATTTCATCTGCCCTAATAGCCACTTATCTCTTTGGCACAGTGACAACGGCTGGCTCGTCTTATATTGTTCAAGCCCTTCGCGCCATTATGGATATTTCAGATTTTGCCATTGTTCTTGGCGTGCAAATTATTACAGACTATGCCGACAAATTGCTTTCAATTTTGTTAGTTTCAAAAATTTACAATATGAATGCCTTTCAAGACATTTTGAGAAAGATAGATTAATAAATTTAATAAAAAATTTTCATCCACTGCTTTTTTGTAGTGGTTTTCTTTTTAACAAAAGTATTATTTATTTTTGCTAAGTCATTAGAAATTAATTTTTATCTTACGATTGATAAAAAAACTACAAAAATTATAGCTTTTTCTTTTAATTTTAAATAAAGAAATTCTATTAGGGTATCAAGTAATCATAATGAAAATTAAATTTCTTATGTTTATGGTTAAATAATAATTTAACAAGTGATATAATTAATTTAAGAAAGATTTTACACTGGAGGTGATTTAGTGTCAGATGATGCAGTAAAAAGAGTTAAAGACACTGAAGCTGAGGCAAAAAAAATTATTGACGATGCAGAAGTTAAGGCTGAGGAAATTATTAAAAATGCCAAATCTCTTGCAGAAGAATCCTATGACAAAATTGTCCAAAGGGCAAAGATGGAAAAGGATGCTTTCTTGGAAAAGGCAAGGGCTGAAGGAGAAGAGTCCGTTGTGCCAATAAGAGAAGAGGCGGCAAAAAAGATTGCTGAAATTTCAAATATTTCCAAAGACAAAGAAGCTGAAATTGTAAAGTCAGTGGTAGAGAGGATTGTGAATAATGGCAATAGTTAATATGAAAAAATTCAAACTCTTTATCTTTGATAGGGACAGGGCTAAACTAATTGATAAATTTCAAAAGTTTAATTATGTTCACATTGACGAGTCTCGCTTTGATGCTGATTTTTCAGAAGACGATTTCACAAGACCTAGATCTTCAGAAGATTTAATTGAAATTGACGACAAAATCAAAAGGTCAAAGGAAGACATTGATCTGCTACTTCAGTTTAAGGATAAGGAAAATCCTCTTAAGGCAATGAAAGAGGGAGTAGAAGACATTAGCTTGGAAGAGCTTGCTGCTAGGGCTCTGGCATTTCACTTTGAAAAAATCGATGGGGAGATTAAAGCTTTAGTAGAGGCTAAAGACAAAAACAACAGCAAGATTCAAAACATCGATTCAAAGATTGGTGAATTGAAACCTTGGGAAGACCTTTCATCTTCAGTAGACGGCTTGAATAATATGGGTTCTGTAAACATTTACACAGGCACCGTTTCTTCCAACCATGCGGCTGAATTTGAAAGTGAATTTATAAAAAATGATCTTGCCTACCTTGATAGGGTCTCCAAGGACAAGAATTTTTATTATTATCTAATGATAGTGGAAAATTCTGTTGATGAAAAGATAAAATCCCTATTTTCAAGCTATGGTTTCACGCCTATAAACATCAAGGCAGATGGAAAAGTCAAGGACAAGATAGAGTCCTACGAAAGAGACAAAGAGTTTCTTTATGAAAAAAATAAAAACATAGAAGAAGACTTAAAGACTTATTTAAAATATTTGGAAGATTTTAAATTTTCCTATGAATTTTATCGAAATGAAAAAATTAAGATAATGTCAGAGAGAAAATTTTTAAAGACCACTGAACTTGACCTCATAGAAGGTTATGTTCCAAGCGACAAATTAGAAGGCTTTGAAAATGAAATTAAAAAAGTTTGTGGCGAAAATTATTATCTAAATGCAGAAGATGCAAATAGAGACTCTGAGAAAGTGCCAATTTTACTTAAAAATAATTCCTTTGTAAGTCCCTTTGAACTTATGACGGAAATGTATTCTATGCCAAGATACAATGAAATTGACCCGACGCCTTTCTTTGCGCCTTTTTATTTTATATTTGCAGGCATAATGGTTGGCGACTTTGGCTATGGTCTTTTAGTATTTTTGGGCACGCTTTTTGCCCTTAAAAAGTTTAAGTTGACGGAAAAGAAGAGAAGATTTATAAAATTCTTCAATTATCTTTCTATTTCCACAATAATATTTGGACTTGTATTTGGTTCCTTCTTTGGAGGAATAATCGAACTTCCAGCACTTATAGATCCAGCAGAGGATTCAACACTTTTAGTAATTCTCTCACTAATACTTGGTGGCATTCACATATTCTTTGCCCTTGGCATCAAGGCTTATATGAATATTCGCGATGGCAAACCAAAGGATGCCCTTTATGATGTTGGATTTTGGTACATGGCAGTTTTGGGAGCAATTGGATTTATCTTAAGTAAATTCCTTCCACAAGTTGCAGCCTTTGGCAAAGTATTCTTGGTAGTAATGGTACTTGGCATGATAGGCATTGTGGCAACTGGTGGTAGAGAAGAAAAATCCACTGGTGCAAAAATAGGTTGGGGAATTTATTCCCTATATGGAATTTCATCTTATCTTGGTGATTTCGTATCTTACCTAAGACTTATGGCGCTAGTTTTATCAGGTTCCTTCTTGGGACTTGCCATAAATATGATTGCAGGAATGCTTTTTGAGTCAAATATACTTGGCAAATTATTTGCAATAGTAATTTTTGTGGTATTCCAATTATTTAATGCCTTTCTTTCTTATTTGTCAGCTTATGTTCATACAGCAAGGCTTACTTATGTAGAAATGTTTAATAAATTTTATGAAGGTGGAGGCATACCTTTCAAAAAAATGATAGAAAATTCAGATTACTTTAATATAGACTAGGAGGATTAATATGTTAAATGGATTAATGGGAGAATATGGTGGATTGATTTTAGGATCACTTGGGATCTTCTTTGCAGTTGCACTTTCAGGTGCAGGCTCTGCTAAGGGAGTAGGTATGGCAGGTGAAGCTGCTGCAGGAGTAGTAATTGATGAGCCAGAAAAATTTGGTAAGTCACTTGTACTTCAACTACTTCCAGGTACACAAGGTCTTTACGGATTCGTAATTGGACTATTTATTTTATTTAGACTTTCACCAGATGTTCCAGTAAACACAGGATTTATGTACATGGCAAGTGGTGCCGTAATTGGTCTTGCTGGACTTGTATCTGCAGTTGCACAAGGAAAAGTTTCCGTTGCAGGTATAAATATCTTGGCAAAAAATGAAGAACAACAAGCAAAGGGTATTATCTTTGCAGTAATGGTTGAACTTTATGCAATTCTTGCCTTTGCAATTTCATTCTTTATACTATTTAGAGCCTAGGTGATACTATGGCAGGACTTGAAAATATTTTAAATAAAATTATTGAGGATGCAAAGACTAAGGCTGATGAAATTATAAAGGAAGCAGAAGAAAAACAACATATTGTTGTAGAAAAAAGAGAAGATGATGCAAAATTTTTAGCTGATAAAATTAATGAAATCTCTATAAAAGAAAGAGAAGACCTTTTAAAAAGGGCAAAGTCCAGTGCTGAATTAAAGGCAAGAGATGACATCTTATCTGAAAAGCACAAGGTAATTGATGAGGTCCTTGAAAAGGCAATAGGAGAGCTTGAAAATTTGTCAGAAGAAGATTTTGTAAAATTCGTAAAAAATAATGTTGAAGGTGTAGAGGACAAAAATTCTATATTAGATGTGCCAAGTAAATATAGAGCTGCAGTAAAAAAAGCTGATCTTGGCTTTAAGGTATCTGATACTGATGTAGAAAGAGGCTTTGTCCTACACAATGGAAATTTAATTTACAATGGCGACTTTAGGTCCCTTGTAAAATCTGAAAGAGAAGAGTTGGAAAAATTTTTGGCTGAAAAACTTTTCAGTTAAGAGGAAAAGGTGGTTAAATGGATAGAAGTAAATTTATCCAAAGTTCTACAAGACTTAGGGTCATGGAAAAGGAACTTTTAAAAAGTGAAAACTTTATAAGAGCTTCTGAGACAGAAACTTTGGAAGACGCACTAAGATCTCTATCTGATACAGTTTACAACAAGTATATAAATAAAATCTCTTCTCCCACAGAGTATGAATATATTTTAAAAGAAGAACTCACAAGTTTTTATGATGAACTTTTTGATATTTCTCCTTCCAAAATTCCTATTCGTCTCATTACCTTAAAATATTTTTACCACAACTTAAAGGTAATTATTAAAGAAGATATTGGGAAAAAGGACTTAAAGGATCTCTACATGAACATTGGAGATTTTGACTTAAAGGAATACAGAGATGCCCTTGTAAAAGGGAATAAGAGGAATAAAAACATTGAACTTATTCAAAGGGTTGAGGAGCTTTACGAAGAAAAGAAAGATCCACAGCTAATTGATATTTATCTCGACAATGCCTACTTCACTGAACTTCTTGAACTTGCAGAAGAGTCTCAAGTGGACTTATTTATAGAATACGCAAAGAATTTAATTGATTTTACAAATATCAGGACACTTCTAAGGGCTAAGAAGCAAGAAAAAGATGTGGAATTTTTAAGACAAATAATCATTGAAGGTGGCAATGTCAGAAAAGAAACTTATTTGGATTTATTAAATAGAGAGCTAAGTTCAGATACAGATGTCTTTAAAAAACTTGAGATTTACAAGTATATAAAAGAGGCTCTTGATTCCTTTAAGGAAAGGGGAAATCTTTCAGACTTTGAAAGAGAGATGGACAACTACTTTATAGACTTGATTAAGGATGTAAAGTACATCACCTATGGTCCAGAAGTTATTTTTGCCAATGTCTTGGCAAAGGAAATGGAAATTAAAAATCTTAGAATTATTTTGGTTTCCAAACTAAATGGACTTGACAGTGAATTTATTAGAGAAAAGTTGCGTGATACTTATGTATAAAATTGCAGTTATTGGCGACAAGGACTCAGTTCTATCCTTTAAGGCAATTGGGATAGATGTCTTCGTCAGCTACGAAGAAAAGGATGCAAGGGTAAAGGTTGATGCTCTTGCCAAAAAAGATTATGGCGTAATTTATATTACAGAAGAACTTGCTGCAAAAATACCAAATACTATAGAGAGATATAATGACAAATTATTGCCAGCAATTATAGTAATTCCTTCAAACAAGGGAACTCTTGGTATTGGTATGAAGAATTTGAACAAAAATGTTGAAAAGGCAGTTGGAGCAAATATATTAGGTGATTAATCACCTTTTTATAAAGGAGGAGCTTTATTGAAATCAGGAAAGATAATTAAAGTATCCGGACCACTAGTTGTAGCATCTGGCATGGAAGATGCCAATGTCTATGACGTAGTAGAAGTTTCTAAAGACAAACTAATTGGTGAAGTTATTGAAATGAGAGGCGACAAGGCTTCCATTCAAGTTTACGAAGAAACTACAGGTATTGGCCCTGGAGATGAAGTTTATACAACAGGAGCACCACTTTCCGTTGAGCTTGGACCTGGAATGATCGAGCAAATGTTTGACGGTATTCAAAGACCTCTTGTTGGACTTAGAGATGAAGCCGGAGACTTTTTAAAAAGAGGAGTTACAGTAAATCCTTTAAATAGAGAAAAGAAATGGGAATTTAAAAAAGTTGCAAAAGTTGGAGATTCTGTTGAAGCAGGAGATATCCTTGGCACAGTAGAGGAAACAGCAGTTGTAACTCACAAAATCATGGTTCCCAATGGAGTAAAGGGTAAGATCAAAGAAATTAAAGAAGGTTCTTTTACTGTTGAAGAAACTATTGCAGTTATAGAAACAGAAAAGGGCGATAAAAATCTTACAATGATACAAAAATGGCCAGTAAGAAAGGGAAGACCCTACAAGAAAAAAATTGATCCAAAGGAACCTCTTGTTACTGGACAAAGAGTAATAGATACATTTTTCCCAATTACAAAGGGTGGTACTGCTGCCATACCAGGACCTTTTGGTTCAGGAAAGACAGTTGTACAACATCAACTTGCAAAATGGGCAGATGCACAAATAGTTGTCTATGTAGGTTGTGGAGAGCGTGGAAATGAAATGACCGATGTACTTATGGAATTTCCAGAGCTAATGGACCCTATAACTGGTCAGTCAATTATGAAGAGGACGGTTCTTATTGCTAACACTTCTAACATGCCAGTAGCAGCTCGTGAAGCATCAATTTATACAGGAATTACAATTTCAGAATACTTTAGAGATATGGGTTATTCAGTTGCCATGATGGCAGACTCTACATCTCGTTGGGCAGAAGCCCTTCGTGAAATGTCTGGTCGTCTTGAAGAAATGCCTGGTGACGAAGGTTACCCAGCTTATCTTGGCTCAAGAATTGCAGAATTTTATGAAAGAGCTGGTCGTGTAATAGTAAATGGCTCTGAAGAAAGAGAAGGGGCACTTTCAGTTATAGGTGCAGTTTCTCCTCCAGGTGGAGATATTTCTGAACCAGTTACACAAAATACACTTAGAATCGTAAAAATATTCTGGAAGCTTGACTACGATTTGTCTTACCAAAGACACTTCCCAGCTATTAACTGGATCGATTCCTATTCACTATATCAATCTAAGATTGACAAATATTTAGATGAAAATGTAGACAGAAGATTTTCAAAACTTAGAAAGAGATCTATGGCCCTTCTACAAGAAGAAACTTCACTACTTGAAGTTGTAAGACTTGTAGGTCGTGACACACTATCTGACGAAGACCAAGTTAAACTTGATACAACTAAGTCAATTCGTGAAGACTTTTTGCAACAAAATGCCTTCCACGATGTTGATACTTTCTGTCCACTTGAAAAACAATTTAAGATGCTTGACACAATCCTTTACTTCTACGACAAATGTCAAGAAGCACTAGAAAAGGGAGTCTACTTTAGCGAAATTGAAAAACTTGATGTAAAAGAAAATATTGCCAGAATGAAGTATCTTCCTAATGATGATTTGGGAAAAATCGACGCAATAAAAGATAAAATTGACAGTGAACTTAAAGAATTAGAAGAGGTCGGTGATGTAGATGCTTAAAGAATATAAATCAGTAACAGAAGTCGTTGGACCTCTTATGACTGTTGAAGGAGTAGAAGGTGCAGCCTACGAAGAACTTGTGGACATCGAACTTCAAACCGGCGAAAAGAGGCGTGGTCGTGTAATTGAAATTGAAGGCGACAAGGCCATGGTTCAAATCTTTGAAGGTTCCAGTGGAATTAACTTAATGGACACAAGCGTAAGATTTTTAGGAAAGCCACTTGAACTTGGCGTTTCACCAGACATGATTGGTAGAGTCTTTGACGGACTTGGTGAACCAATTGACGATGGTCCAAAGATTATTCCTGAAGAAAAAATAGATATTAACGGAACTGCCATAAATCCAGTTTCAAGAGACTATCCATCAGAATTTATTCAAACAGGTGTATCTGTAATTGATGGACTTAACACCCTTGTTAGGGGACAAAAACTTCCAATCTTCTCTGAAGCAGGACTTCCACACAACGAACTTGCAGCACAAATTGCAAGACAGGCTACTGTACTTTCAGGTGGAGACTTTGCCGTAGTATTTGCAGCCATGGGTATTACCTTTGAAGAAGCTCAATACTTTATTGACGACTTCACAAAGACAGGAGCCATTGACAGGGCGGTATTATTTATGAACCTTGCCAATGACCCAGCCATTGAAAGACTTGCAACACCAAAGATGGCACTTACTGCAGCAGAATATTTGGCCTTTGAACTTGGAAAGCACGTACTTGTAATTTTGACAGATATGACAAATTATGCAGAAGCCCTAAGAGAAGTATCTGCAGCAAGAAAGGAAGTACCAGGTAGACGTGGTTACCCAGGCTACCTATACACAGACCTTGCAGGTATTTATGAAAGAGCAGGAAGAATTAAGGGAAGGGAAGGCTCTATTACACAAATTCCAATTTTGACAATGCCAGAAGGGGACATCACTCACCCAATCCCTGACCTTACAGGATATATCACTGAAGGACAAATAATTCTTTCGACTGACCTTTATAAGCAAGGACTTGAACCACCAATTAACGCCATTCCATCACTTTCAAGACTAAAAGATAAGGGAATTGGTGAGGGCAAAACTCGTGAAGACCATGCTGATACAATGAACCAAATTTATGCAGCCTACACTGCAGGTAAGGAAGCAAAGGAACTTTCTGCCATCCTTGGCGAAACAGCCCTATCAGATACTGACAAGGCCTTTGCAAGATTTGCCGATTTGTTTGAAAAACAATATGTATCTCAAGGTTTTGAAACAAATAGACCTATTGAAGATACTTTGAATTTAGGTTGGGAACTTTTATCTATAATACCTAGAACAGAACTAAAGAGAATTGACGACAAATTAATTGAAAAATATTTGGGCGATAAGGAGAAAGATTCTAAAAATTCTGAAAATTTAGAAAATGAGGGATTATAATGACAAGACTTAAAGTAAATCCCACAAGAATGAATTTGTCCATACTAAAAGACAAATTAGACAATGCTGCTAGAGGTCACAAACTTTTAAAGGACAAGCAAGATGAACTTATGAGACAGTTTATCACTCTCATAAAGGAAAATAAAAAGCTTAGACTTGAAGTAGAAGAAAAACTTCAAAATTCCTTTAAAGCTTTTCTCATGGCATCAGCTGCTATGAGTCCAGAAATGCTTGAAGAAGCAATTTCACTTCCTACTATGCAGACTCTTGTTGAAATCAAAAAGAAAAATGTAATGTCTGTTGATGTGCCAGAGATGGAATTTATAACAAAAAAGACATCTGAAGATGCATCTCGCTACCCTTATGGATATGCACAGACAACATCAGACCTTGATGCTGCTATAGACGATCTTACAGAAGTCATGGAAGAACTTTTGACTCTTACACAGAAGGAAAAGGCAGCCCAACTTCTTGCCAATGAAATCGAAAAGACGAGAAGGAGAGTAAATGCCCTTGAGTACAAGACAATTCCAGACCTAGAAGAGACAATAAAATATATTCGCTCAAAGCTTGACGAAAGTGAAAGGGCAAATATAACAAGGCTGATGAAGGTTAAGGACATCATCTCCAAGGACGAGATGAAGGAAGAAAAATTAGAAAAAGTAAATGCAGAACTTGCATAAAATTAAGCCGGAGAATCTTCTCTGGCTTTTTTATATAATTTGTAAAAAATAAAATGTGTACCAAGCTAAATTATTGGTATAAATAAATTGGAGGGATGTTATGAAATTTTTACACACAATGATTAGAGTAAAGGACTTGGAAAGATCTGAAAAGTTTTATAAAGAAGCCTTGGGTTTTGTTGAATCAAGGCGCAAGGATTTTCCAGAAGATGAATTTACACTACTATATTTAAAACTAGAAGACTCACCCTATGAACTTGAGCTGACATATAATTATGACGGAAGGGACTACACAATTGGCGACGGCTACGGTCACATTGCCATTTCTCACAAAGACATAAAAGCCTTTAGAGAAGAATTAAAAGAAAAGGGCTATGATGTGACAGAACTAAAATCCCTATCTGACAAATCAGATTCCTACTTCTTTGTTAAAGACCCAGATGGATATAAAATCGAAGTAATAGGGGAAAAATAAATAAAGATAAAGTCCACATCAAAGTGAACTGACCCCCAAAAGTTGGACTAACAA
>NZ_KV804728.1:0-7980 GCF_001811425.1 Peptoniphilus sp. HMSC062D09
TTTTTTAGATGATGTAATTTATATTGAGAGCTGGAGTCCTAAGTATGAAAATTGTCAAACAGTAAAGCACTGGTTTAATGAATGGAATACAAGAGGAAAAGTGCTTGCTTGGGATATAAAGCAATTTTTTCATAAGGATAATCAAACTATTGTAGAATGGCACTTCAAAAAGAAAATGTCATATTGAGCCAGGTTATGGTAGAATAGTAGGGGATGGGAGTCATAACGAACTAATTTTGAATTGTGATAGCTATAAGTTAATGTATAAAAATGAGTTTGAATGATTTCAGGATATTAAAGGAGAGTTATTAGTGAAACTTCAAGAAAAAAATGTCAAAAATGGAATGAGAATGTTAGCTATATATTATATAATTTGGCTGATCTTTATTCTAGTTTTTAAAATGTCATTTTCTATTAATGATTTATTAATTGAAAGGAAAATAAATTTAATTCCTTTTTACCATGACAATAATGTTAATATTAAAGTTATTTTAGATGAAATGGTATTAAATATACTTATGTTTTTACCATTAGGAATTATGATTAGATCTATATTTTTTGATAAAAAAAGTTCGAAAAGCATATTTTTTATGCTTACATTTAGTTTGATTGTAGAATCTTTGCAGTATGTGTTATCGATAGGAATATTTGACATAACTGACATAATTAATAATACTTTAGGCGGTATATTAGGAATAACATTATATAGTATTTTTGTTAAAAAAAGTAAATCTAAATTTAAAGTAGATAGATTTATTTTCTTGATAGCTTTTATTGGTGCTATTTTTATAAGTTTAATATTGATTATTCTTCTTAAATATAATGGTATGTAGATAAAATTAAAGATTTAAGGCTATAATTAAGCGTTGTTTGAGTAAATAAAGGCTTAAGCTACCTAATTAAGAGAGTTATTATAAAAGTATTTATCATATAATTATCTTAACAAAGTTGATATTTATTTGTGGTAAGTTGCAGAGTAATATTTTTGTTTGATAGCAAAAAATATTACTTATATAACTCATTATTAAGATATCTATCGGTATTTTTTCTTAATTGAGTAAGCTCGTAAATCAAGATGTTCTTATTGGAATATTCTACCATAAGAATATCTTTTTTACTTTTATATTCATCGTAAATATTTGATAGTTCTTTTATGCTTAAATTTTTATACTTGTTTTTATCTAAAGTTTTTTGCCTTAGATGAGTATATAAGGGCAAATTGTGAATATCCCGGAAATTGGAACGGAGAAATAGAGAGAATTGAAGAAAATGAAGATACTATTATTTTAGCTTGTCGGGTTTTTCCAACAGATAATAGTGAGTCTTTTCATGTAGTAAGTTTTATCTATCTTGAAGATAATTTGATTGTTGATATGGATGAATATTGGTCTTATGATGGATTGGCACCAGAATGGCGTAAGAAAATGAAAATTGGGAAACGCATTAGGTAAATTTCAATTTTGAAAATCAAGCAATTTAATAAAAACTAACACAGTAACAGTAAATCAAAAATGGTTTGCTGTTTTTTATTGTCTAAAAATGGAAAGGAGAACTTATGGAAGAAGAAAAAAGAAAAATACAAGTACCACCACATAAACAGTTAATTATGGATATTGGGAAGACAAAATATACTGTAAACCTACATTTTAAGCAAGGAACAGGCGAAACATACAAGGATAAAATATTAAAGCTAATCAAGAGAGAAACAGAAAAGATATAAATTTTTCAAAGAAATTTTGTTTATGTCCTTGACAAATCTTCCCAAAAGGCACACTTGTGTTAGAGTGTGGAAAAATGCTTTATGAAAATGGATATGACATAAAGATTTTAAACACAATAAACTTTAAAAAATCAATGAAATACAATCCCTTTGCATATTTGAGAAGTGAAAAAGATATTTTAAAGCTTGTCCAAACGATTATTGCTAATACTAAGGGAGATGGAGAAAAGGCTGGAGAAGATTTTTGGGTAAAGGCTGAGAAGTTATATTACACCGCCCTTATCGGTTATATCTATTATGAAGCACCAGAAGAAGAAAAGAACTTTAAGACGCTATTGGATATGATTGACGCAAGTGAAGTCAGAGAAGATGACGAAACCTATATGAACCCAATTGATAGGCTTTTTGAAGCACTTGAAAAGAAAGATCCAAGTCATTTTGCAGTTAAGCAATATAAGAAATATAAGCTGGCAGCAGGGAAAACTGCCAAGTCAATTCTAATATCTTGTGGAGCAAGACTTGCACCTTTTGATATAAGAGAGCTTAGAGAGCTAATGAGCGAAGATGAACTAGAGCTTGATAAAATTGGAGATAGAAAAACTGCTTTATTCGTAATAATATCAGACACAGATGATACCTTTAACTTTGTAGTCTCAATAATGTATTCCCAATTATTTAATCTACTATGTGATAAGGCAGATGATGTGTATGGTGGAAGACTTCCAGTTCATGTTAGGTGTCTACTTGATGAGTTTGCAAATATAGGATTAATTCCTAAATTTGAGAAACTAATAGCGACAATTCGTTCAAGAGAAATATCAGCAAGCATAATTCTGCAAGCTCAATCTCAATTAAAAGCAATTTACAAAGACCATGCAGATACAATAGTTGGTAACTGCGACTCTACACTCTTTTTAGGAGGAAAAGAAAAAACAACAGTAAAAGAATTATCAGAAACTTTAGGAAAAGAAACCATAGACCTATATAACACATCAGAAACAAGATCAAATCAAAAATCTTTTGGACTAAATTATCAAAAAACTGGTAAGGAACTTATGAGCCAAGATGAAATAACTGTAATGGATGGCGGTAAGTGTATTTATCAGTTAAGAGGAGTAAGACCTTTCTTATCTGATAAATTTGATATTACAAAGCATAAAAATTATAAGTTACTGGAAGATTATGATAAGAAGAACTTGTTTGATGTAGAAGAGTATTTAAAAAATAGAGATAGGGTAAAGTTAAAATCAAGTTATAAAATAAATAGGTTAAATATTTGATTTTATGGAGAAAGCAAAATGTGTGAAAGTAGAAAATCATCTTTAATTATATTAAATATAAATGGGGAGCAGTTTATTCTAGAAAGTGATACAGAACTCACAATGGATAAGAAAAATTATATTGAAGCAATATGTGAGACAATGTACGATGAGAGCAATGAATGGTATGAAAATATATATGATATGTCCCCATATGATATAGCTGAGCTATTTGAAAAAACAGTAAAAGAAGAAGTAGGAATAACTGTTACATTTAAAGCGATAGATCTCGAAGTATCTATTTTAGAAGACTAGAAATAAGGCATTAATAGACGATAGAAATTAAAAACTCTAAAAAGAAAAATCAGCAAATATAATATTTCAACACAATCTCAATTAAAAGCAATTTATAAAGAACATTCAGATACAATAGAACTATATAACACATCAGAAACAAGATTAAACCAAAAATCTTTTGGTCTAAATTACCAAAAAACTGGTAAAGAACTTATGAGCCAAGATGAAATAATTGTAATGGATGATGGTAAGTAAATATATCAACTAAGAGGAGTAAGACACTTTTTATCTGATTAATTCGATATTACTAAGTATATGAATTACAAGTTGTTGGAAGATTATGAAAAGAAAAATTTATTTGATGTAGAGGACTTTTTAAAAATAATTATAAGATAAAATTAAATAGAAATAATTTGATTACAAGATTATGATTGGGTGCTAGCATTAAAGAATTTTTGCTATAATATTAATAAATAGTACTACGGAGGTTAACATATTATGTCTTTTGATAATAAGGAAAAATTTAAAAATGAGATTAAAAAGCTATTTGATTCAATATATGATTTAAATAATCAAGATTTTCCTGAAGAATTCAAGTTTTTACAACTTAATGAACAAGATTTGCTTAAAAGCAAAAAAAGAAATAGCAAATGCAATTATGTACACTGTAATGAAAGAGCCATAGGATCCCATTCGTATTCTCGAGATTTTTTAAATTCTATTACTCAATATGATGATGAAATATTTTGTTTAAATTTGGATAATATGTATAGAAATATGTACATTAATAGAGAATATTTTCCATTAAATAAAAAACATATAAATAATGCTGGTGTGGAAAATTTATTTTGTTCTAAGCATGATAATGAAGTTTTTGAAAGAATAGAAAATTTGAGATTTAAAACAGATTTGGATACCTATTTGCATCTATACGGATATAGGTTTTTTATTTTTGAGTACTATCACGAGAATATGACCAAAAAAGAATTACAACCCAAAATATATGAGAATAAGAGCTATTCGAAACAAATCAATAAAGAGCTACAAGAAAAATATTTGTCCGATAAAGAATATACTATAGATTTCCTAGATAATTTATATAACAAAAGTAATTTTGACAAGGTAAAGGAAGTATATGATAAAATTTTTTGTGATAATTCATCACCAACATGTAAAGAATTTTCTGAAAATTTCATATTAAAGAAGTTTAAACTTAAAGGTGAAATTAATTTTTTTGCCAATGGCTCTATGGCATATAAAAATGACTATTCAGATATAAATAGCCATTTGCCTTCTGTTTATGCGATTGTCCCTGATAGAGAATACAAATACTCATATTTTACAATAATAACACCTAGGCAGGAAGAAAATTCTATGAAAATAGTGTTTGATGAATTTGATAAGTTATATCATAAATATATCAAGGAAGATAATAAAGAATTCTTAAAGTATGTAATGCTTTTTATTTTAGATTGTAGTCAGAACATTTTTTTTGTTGAAAAGTTTTATAAGAGGTTAACAAATAATAATGATATTGATAACTTTAAAAAAGTGTATTACTATTTAGCTCAAGCAAGATTGTGTAACGATATAAGTGTATATTTAAGACAAATAGCATATGAGTATATTAGTAAAATCAATTTTATTTAGAAATTTTAGTTGGCGATAGAAATTAAAAACTCTATCGTCTTTTTTTATACTCAAAATTAGGAGGTTAAGATGGTAAGGATAAGAAGTCCCACTTAAAACAATTTAATATATAAGACATTTAGCGATTGAATTATAAGTTCAGTCGCTTTTTTAATTGAAATTTATAGATTAAGGAGAAGAAATTAATGGATAGAGAAATGATAAATATTAATGCAAATTTAGTTAATGAAGCTAAATTTTCAGAATTTGAAAAAGATGGAGAAAATGTTCAAGTAGCAAATTTTGCTCTTGTAAAAAAATATGGAAAGGGCAAAGAATATACAAATTGTTCAGTATATGGAGAAAAGGTAGAAATTGTAAAAGAATTTGAAAAAGGAGATCTAATCCATGTCTTTGGATATTTCAAAGAAAACAAAAAAGGAGATAAGGTCTACAAGAACTTTATAGTTAAATCACTAAACAAAATAGAAAATAAGAAAGAAAACGAGGAGGAATAATATGGAATTTTTTACAGCTGGAGTTGGAGTTTTAAAGACACTTGTAACTGCAATTGGTGCAGGTTTAGGAGCATGGGGAGTTATTAACTTAATGGAAGGTTATGGTAATGATAACCCTGGTGCTAAATCTCAAGGTATTAAGCAATTTATGGCAAAATAAGGACGGAATAACACAACAAATTCTCTAAAACAAATCACTAAATCAATGTAAGATTGAATGAAATCAATATTTATGCTATAATTAATTAAATAAATCTAATAGAGAGAAAAAGAGGGATATTATGGCACTTAACTATAAACCATTATGGATACAGTTAGCAAAAAAAGGATTAAAGAAAACAGATGTAATAGCCATGGCAGGACTTACAACAAATGTTATGGCACAAATGGGCAAGGATAAACCAATAACAATGAAAAACATAGAAAAGATATGTAAAGCTCTAAAATGTACGCCTAATGATATATTTAGTTTTGAAAATACATTTGAAAGTGAGATTTAAAATCAACAGAGATATATTAAAAATACAAAAAATATTATTTTAAATGGTCAAAACACTTGACTATTTTTTTTAAACATGATATACTCAAAGTGAAAATAATTAAAAATACAAAAATGAAAAAGCGAATGAAAATGTAATTTATATAGGAGGTAATATAGTTGGAATTTTCAGATGGTGAATTACTAGTAATGGAAGAATTGTGGAAAGGCGATGTCTTAGACGAAAATGGAGAAATCCAAGCCTTAGCCTTATCAAAAATATTGATGGAAAAGTACGATATAAGCAAAACCTCTTGCTACACCTTTTTTGGAAGATTAGTAGAAAAAGGGGCGATAGCCAGGAGATATCCTAAATACACAATTAGGGTCCTTGTATCAAGGGAGGATGCTCTACTAAATAAGCAAAAAGAAGCCTTTCACAAACTTTTTAAAGGATCGCTTTTAAATATGTGTAAAACGTTTTTGCAAAATGAAAAAGTTACAAAAGAAGAAATAGAAGAGATGAAAAAATTAATAGATAGCTTTGACGAAGAGGACGAAGAGGACCAAGAGGAAGACAAGGATGGCAATAAGTCTAGTTAGGGTAATTACTCTAGAAAAATCTATAAAAAGTCTTTACTTACTAGTTCTAATTCTCTTAGTTAGACCAATATTAAACAAGAAAGCCTTTAGGTCAGCAAGTATTATTTTGTGGATAGTATTATTAATATATTTAACAAGTCCCTATGAATTTAAGCTAGGAATAGAAAGTGTAAAGAAAAATAGTATTTTATCATATTTGCTAGGTTTAACAAATCTTTTTAATTCTTGCTTATGTTGGTTAGTAAATAAACTAGTAAATAAACTAGGTTATATATTTTTTAAACTAAACCGGATAATCGGTTCGATTTTGATTTTCACTTATTTGGGAATAAAAATTTATAAATTTCATAAAGTTATGAAAGGCTCTACGCTTACCCATAATACTTTATGCAAAGAAAAAATAAGTGAATTTGGATTAAAAAGAAAAGTAGAGATTTATATAAATAACAATTTTAAAACACCCCTTACCTTTGGCGTTTTAAGACCCAAGATAATCCTACAAGATCATATACTAGATGATGAAAAATTGCTAGACCATGTTTTGATCCATGAATTGATCCATATAAAGAAATTTCATATTTTACTTAACCACCTGGTAAATATTGTAGCCTGCCTATATTGGTACAATCCAATCTTATGGCTAAGCTTAAAATATATAGACCAAGATATAGAAATAAATTGCGATAAGCTAGTGGTTCAACAATTAGGCGACACAATAAAAAATAGAAAAGAATATTGCATGTCAATGCTAAAGTTATTAGAAATAAAAAGCAATACAAATAATTTTGTTTTAAATTTAAACCCAAATAAAGAAAGGATGCTTATTATGAAAAAATGGAAAAAGACACTTGCAGGTTTGATGGTTTTTATGTTTGCGTTTACATTTTGTTTACCGGTATTTGCCAATGTGACCGACCTAAATCAAGATAGGATTGATACAAAAGGTGAAATAGTCACTAATATTAACTCGGAATTTGGAGATAGGGTTCAAATAATAAGTGATGAAGAGTATCAAAAGTTAGAATTAGGAGAAGTATCGAGGACAGGTCTTAGAGCAGCAAATGTTGATGAGAATATAAGATTAAGTAGATTTGATAAGATAGACTATGAATTTAACATGGATACCTGGACAGGTCCAGTTCATGATGGTTTTACAGTTAGATTAAAAGATATGTCTTGCTCAGGTGGAATTAAATATCAGGTAATTATTGAAGAAGATGGAAAAATTATATATAACAAATTTTTTTCTTCAGACTCAATATTAAAGGTTAAGGCTAATAGAGGAAGTAGATATGTTGTTACGATTGATAATGAATCAAATAAAACATTATCAGGAAAGGTAAAGATAAACTCATATGTAAGATAGATAGGAGGTAAAATAATGGATTTAAATCCTATGAGATATAGTAATGGCGATTAGTTTAGATGCTATATTCTATAATATAACTAGAAACAACAGTTGGAAAAATAGATAAT
>NZ_KV804728.1:8080-97756 GCF_001811425.1 Peptoniphilus sp. HMSC062D09
ATTAATAGCCATGGTTATGTTGTTAACAGCAATGGCAACAAATGTATTTGCTTCATCAGCAAATAATAACTCAGAAGTTAGCCCTAAAGAATGGCAAAAATGGTTTAATGGTCTAAGTAAAGAGGAACAATTAAGTGTAAACTATGAGCCAAGTCAAGTTTTAAAAGCACTTAGTGCTAATGAAGTTTCAAAAGTTAATATTGACGACAAATATGAAACCAAAACCTTTTTGACAGAACTACAGAACCTATATCCGACCATGGAAAAAAAGTCTATAAATCAATATATATCATCTTATATTGAGATTTTCAATATGTACAGGGGTATGTATCCAAATCTTTCAAATAAGGCTATCGCAGAAAAAGCAAAAGCGAATATGTTAAATAAGATAGAGTATACGATTGATGATTCAGAGTATGAAGCTAAGGATATTATAATCCGCTCAGCTAAAGAACCTGATGGGTATGAAGCCATTGTTGACTATATAAATAAAAATCTCAAGCCTAATTACTACGCTACTTTGGACACGACAGAAGAAAATATAAATATTCTAAAAAGACATATTAATAGTTTACCAAACGAAGTCAAAGAATCAGCATTGTTATATATTGAGGATATGGAATCAGAAGATAATTTCGACGAAACAATTGCTAAAAAATATTTAAAAACAAATATTTTATATAGAAGCTCTGAAAAAGATGCAGCTTCAAAATGTGTTGCTTATGCAAAAGAGTATTGGAAAGATTATAATCCCAGCTATCCTGATTGGGATGTTGATTGTGCTAATTTCGTTTCTCAATGTCTGTATGCGGGAGAAAAAAAGATGAAAGACGAATATCCTAAAATAGACGATAGTAGAAACTGGTTTTCTTATGGTTCAAAAAAAGACCCAAGCAAAGTATCTTCTACATGGCGTGGGGCAAATATGTTTAAGTGGCACTGGGTCTCAAGATCATATGCTTATAAGGATTTCGATCTGAGTAAAAATGGAGAACTTACAAGGTTATACAACTATGCACAAGCTGGATACCCTATATCTTTTTTAAACTCTAAAGATGGCGCATATCATACTTTAATAATAACTGGCTTCAACAATAATACAAAAGATGTTGGCGTAAGAAACCATTCAGGTAGAGTCAATAATGAAAATACAGGTGTAAGATGGCTTAGTGGAGATAATGTTAAAGTAAGAGTATATGTCGTTTATAAATTATAACTAGGGTTTGATGAGTTAAGTGTAACAAGACAATATATTAGCCTTTTAGAACGTGGAGAGGCTCAAGCTACAATTTTTATAGGAATAGAAATCGCCAACAAACTAGATATATGTGTTTACACATTATTTGGTTTTGACGAGTGTGAGTGTTGTAATGTAGGCACAGGAGGTAATTAGATGATATATTTAAATCCACAAAGGTATAAGAACGGCGACAAATATAATAAATAAACTAATAATTTGAGATTTATCAGTTTATTTATCAACAAATCAACAGTTTGCTAAAGCGAGAGAAAGTGAAAAAGGAGGATTTTATGAAGAAGTTTTTATTAATTTTATTAGCCTTAGTATTAGCTTTACCAGCAACAGTATTTGCACAAGGCTATATGAATGATACGACTAATTTTCAAAAATCGATGGAAATTTTAGAAGAACTCGGTTGTAATGTGGAAAAAGAACATCAATTATTTAACTTGAGATCAGCAAAAGATACTAATAGAGTTAATCTAGGAAATGAGTCTTTTGCTTTATTAGATGAAGATGATAGGATAATATCAATTGATAGGATAAAAGAAACGAATGGAGATTATTTTAGACAAAATACACCGAAAAAAGATTTTAGAGTTACTCAAAATTTAGTTGAACAAAAACTTGTTAAAGAAGGATACGAGCTTGTTCATTCAGGTTATTTTGATGATACTACTTTAAGGTTAAGATATGAAAAGATGATGCCTTATGGTGGACATAACCAATATGATGCTTATGACGCTTATATAGATACAGAAAATGGTGCTTTAGTCAGTTTTAAGAAGAAAGGTATAGAGAAAAAGGAAATTTCTTTGAGAAGTTTTAGTCAAACTAAAAATCCTATTTCAGAAGATGAAGCTATAAGTATAGCAAATAATTTTCTAGAAAAATATAATAAGGAGCCAATTCAAGATTTAAGAATTGGAACAGCTATTCCTAATGATGATTTTTATAAAACCATAAAAGGAGATACAGTCGATGGAAACCCACTAATTATAAATGAAGACAATATTGCGAATCAGGATATCAGAGAAGCATACATTTTAAAAAATGAGAACATGGAAGTTTATGTCGATTTGTATTCTGGTGAACTTATTGGAGGAGACATATACATGTATGAAGGAGGAGCTATCTCAGCTCCTGACGTTGCCTATGGAACTGCTAGAGCAACTGATGCTCATGCTGGCTTAGCTAGAATGGGATATGATCCAGTCGATGTTGCTGCATCGGTAACTAATTTTAAGTCTAGAGCAAATACGATGTTAGGTTATGGTCTTAAAGCATTTTATGCAGGATGTCATGGTTCTTCAAATGTAATAGGGACAAATAAAAACGGGGGATCATTTCTTAAGTACAATGATGTTCCAAGCAGTAATTACCAATTTGTGTTTTTAGCTGCATGTAATACAGCTGCTAATACGAATTGGTCTGATGCATTTGGAATATATAATGGTATTTCAAAAAATAAAGCATTTTTAGGCTGGTATGAATCCATTAACTCAGTTCAAAATTATAATTATTGCTGGCAACTTTGGAATCAAACATCAAGGGGTAAATCAGTAAGAAATGCAGCTTTAGATGCAGCTAATAAGATAACTGAGTATTGTCCTATAAGATTTAGAGGCGATAGAAGTTATGATGGATTTGATTAATTATGTTTTGGATGTCAAATACCTTTCTAACTGATTATAATAATTCTATTGTAAAAAGAACAGCAGGGTTATTGTTAATAATATTTCTTATGGTTAATTTAAGCTCATGTTATAGTTCAAATGATATACCTATTGATAAAGAAAATAATAGAGAGTCTGTTATTGATAAAGAAAATAATGATGAGTCTGTTATTGATAAAGAAAATAATGGAGAGTCTGTGAAAGTATATATTTATGATGAGAAACAAGAGGGTTTTAAAGAACTAGATATATCTTCAGATCAACAAAGGAAAGTTTTAGAAGAATTGAATAAACTAAATAAGGATTGTAATTTATATGATTCAAATAATCAATATTTAGGGTTGGATACCGCTTATTCTGATGGAGCATATTTAATTAAAATAAAAAATGATGAAGAATATGAGGTTGAGATAGTAGAAGATAATCCAAATAGTGCAGATAATAGATACTGGTACAATGTAAAATCAAGAAATAAAGATATAGAGGGTATATATAAAACCCCTTACAATTTGAAAGAAAAAATAAATAGGATTGTATTAGAACAATGATTTACTTTGAATTGTCGCACTTTGATTTTAATTTGAGTCTCACATTCTAGAATATAGCTAGAAACAACAGTTGGAAAAATAGATAATATTTGATCTTAATGTCAAATATATTGAGGTCAAACAAAATTATAAGAGGAGGTTAGAAATGAAGAGAAGATTTACTCTATTAATAGCCATGGTGATGCTGTTAACAGCGATGGCAACAAATGTATTTGCTTATAACTCAGAGAGCATAGAACATGAAAAGATGTATTCTGTAAGTTCTGATAGCATAGAATATGAGGATTTAATGGAATTAAAAGAAGATGTTAAAGCCATAAATAATGATTATGATTTAGAAGAGGAATTGATTTTCGAAACTGAAGTCGGTGAAATTATAAATAAATATAGTAATAATAAAATCGATTTCAGAGAAAAAGCAACATCTCTTAATTATAATGACAGAGAAGAGGTAATCGCTGAAATATTAAAGATATATGATCTAAGTTCTACAGATGAAAAATTAAAATTAGATATTTATGTTAGAGGTGCATTGGAAACATTAATAACTGAAAATCCTACTAGACAAACAATGAATTTAGAAAAAGCATTTAATTCAATATATGAAAATCAATATAATGAAAAAGATAACTTATCTTTGCGTGCTTCAAATCAAGATCATTTTGATTACCTTGATGCAATATGGTATGCGCATAATTACTATGAAAACTATAATAGTAACTATCCTGACTTAAGTGGACCTATAGGAGGAGATTGTGCAAATTTTGTGTCACAAATTTTACATTATGGTGGTTATAGAACTGACAATAAATGGTATATTAAAAGAAAAAATTATAAGTATAATAACCCAAAAGATATTACAGAGCTGAATTATAGTTGGGATTTAGCTGATCCTAGTCCATGGATCAGTGCTAAGTATTTTAATAATTACTGGTCAAATATTGTAAAAACTGAAACAATTGATGATGATGATTTTGTAAATAAAAATATGTTTAATAAGCTAAATTTTTTTAAAGGAGACACGGTACAGTTATTAAGAAAAAAATATTTTAGCTATTATGGTTATCATACAATGTATATCACCGATTATACTAACAATAGTAAAAATAATCGTGATTTCGCAATGACATATCATACAAGGAATAGAATAGACAAACCTTTAGTTGATGTTGTTGAAGCTTTTATGAATGGTGGAGGAAGTTACAAAGTCAAATTTTTTAAAACACGATAAGAATGGTACTATATAAAATATGAATATAAAAATTTAATTGTAGTTAATCTTACAAATAAAAATTTATAAGATCATAAATGTAAGCTACACAGAGAATGACCTGAACCCCAAAATCCGGAATAAGGATGGAGGGGTTTTTAATTATGAATATTTAGAGATAAGGATTAATAGATATGAAAAAATTAGAACAAATAAGACAAAAGTCAAAAGAAATAAAAGATAAAATTGATGATACAGAAGAAAGACTAAGGCAACTAAAAAATCAAGAAAAAAAGATATTAAAACAAGACATAGTAAAAAGAAGAAAAGAAAGAACTCATAGGCTCATAACAAGAGGAGCAATTTTAGAAAGCCTTATAGAAAATGCAGAAGAACTAACAGATGAAGAAATAAAAATCCTACTAGAAGAAGCAACAAAGACAAAAGAATTTAAAGAAACACTAAGAATAATAAGAGAAAATTAGGAAAAATAAAATAATTAAATCTCCCTTAGATTTTCTAAGGGCGCAATTATACACCCTAAAGGGTGCTTGCGTCCTGCGGAGCCAAACCCTTGCAGGGAGCAACAACCATTCGCTTTTTAAAAGTCAAGGGTAAATAAACTCGCTAACGCTCGCCCTTGACTTTTAAAATTTGAAATGAACAAAACAATTAAGCCGACATACTGAAACAACAAAAATTAATTCAGTAGTCGGCTTTTTTTAATTCTATCATTTCAAAACGCTCATTCACAAAGTGGATATAGAAAATCTTCTAAGCCTCCGCCTAAAACAACAAAAAAAGAAAAAGGAAGTGATAAAAATGGCAGACAGTTTTCATTTTTCAGTAAACATAATATCAAGAGGAAAAGGAAAAAGTGCAGTAGCAAGTGCAGCATATATAAGTGGAGAAAAAATAAAAAATGAATGGGACGGAGTAACCCATGACTACACCAAGAAACAAGGAGTAATTAGCAAAGAAATATTTTTACCAGATCACGCACCAGAAGAATATAAAGACCGAAAAACCTTGTGGAACTCAGTAGAACTTTTTGAGAAAAATTCTAATGCCCAACTTGCAAGAAACTTTATCATATCCCTACCAAAAGAGTTAAGCATAGAAGAAAATAAAAAGATGATAGAAGAATATGTTCAAAACAATTTTGTAAAAGGGGGAATGATAGTAGACCTAGCAATTCATGATGAAAGTAGAGAGGGAAATCAAAATATCCACGCTCATATAATGACCATAGTAAGACCAATAAATGAAGATGGAACATGGGGGCAAAAAAGTAAAAAAGAATATATCCTAGATGAAAAAGGAGAAAAGATTTTAAACAAAAATGGAAAACCAAAGACAAGAAAAGTAGAACTAACAAGCTGGAATGATAAAGGCAATGTAGAAAAATGGAGAGAAAATTTTTCAGACCTTTGTAATAAATATCTGGCAAAAAACAAGATAGAAAAAAGAGTAGACCATAGGAGTTTTAAAAGACAAGGCATAAAACAAATACCGACAATACATCTAGGAGCAAGTGCCAGTGCAATGGAAAGAAAAGGAATAAGAACAGAAAAAGGAGATATAAATCGTGAAATAAAAAAACAGAATGAACTATTAAAAAACATAGGCAATGAAATAAAGAAAATAACATCATGGTTAGCAGGCTTTAAAGATAAGCTAAAAGAATCATACAAGGAATATAAAGACCAAAGTAAAAAGCAAATCGAAAATGAATCAGGACTCTTTAACCTCTATGAATATTTAAGCTTCTATCAAGAAATGCAGGAAAATAATAGAGCTGGATTATCATTTTATGGGAAAAGAAACAAAGCAATCTATGATCTAAAAAGATATGCAAGTGGAATAAATTCTCTAAGAGAAAATAAAATAAAAACCATATCAGACCTACAAGGACATATAAATAACCTAAGAAGTAAAAACTCTGAAATATATAAGACCATAAAAGAAAACAGTCAAAAGATAGAAGACCTTAATAAGTGCTTAGCCTATGCAAAGACTGTAAGAAAAACAAAGGCAACCTACCAATACTATGAAAGCAAGAAAATATTCAAAGAAAGCTTCTACAAGAATAATCAAAAGGAAATAGACCAACATATAAGGGCAAGAAACTTAATTGAAAAAATCAGTGGAAAGAAAAATTTAAGAGAAAAAGAATGGTTAGGAGAAATCAAAACCTTAGAAGATGAAATCAGTAAATTAAATACAGAGTCAGAAAAGATAAGGGAAAGATACAAGGAAATAAATCATATTAAATATGCAGTAGAGGTAGTAAATAAAGAATATGGTATTGACCTATCAATAGAAATTGACAAGGCAATTAAGAGAGGAGAAAAAGAAAGTATCATAGAAAAGATAAAAGAGTATAAGCAAGATAGTGATAGCTTTAATAAAAAAAGACAAATGACTAAAGACTATTACAAAAATCAAGAAAGATAAGACCTGGTAAAAATATCTTATCCAAGCTATAATATGACCAAGAAAATAAAGACCGTTTTAGGAGGTAATAGAGATGAATAAAAGGCAAGAGCTAATAGATGAACTCATAAAAGCAGATCAAGATGGAACATACAAAACATATAAAAGCACAGAAGAAGTAAAAGCAATGAACAATGAAGAAGTGCAGATATTATATTCCAACATGAAAAACTATCTATCAGACAAAAGAACACACATAAACTACTAAAAGTGGAAAGGTATTTTAAGCTATTTAAAAGTATAAAAGGTACAAATACCTAAGAAATATATAAAAACATCAAAAATAAGTATTCCACCACCAAGAACAATAAAATAAAAACAAGCAAAGGGAAGTATAGAAAAATTAAAACCTATACTTCCCTTTTTTTAATTCAAACAAAGGAGAGAAAAGCATGATAAACGAAGAAATAAGCAAAGAAGCAAGTCAAGCAGCACAAACCATAATAACATACACAATAAAGGCAGCAAAAGAATCAATCAACTTAGACAAAGAAATAAGAAAAAAGATGAATGATACTTTAGAAAAAGCAAACGGAAACTTAAAAAGCCTTATGGGAGATGAAATGAAAATAAAAGACCTCTACAAAAAAGGACAACTAGAAAATATAAGCATAGATCAAAGCGACCTCAAAGACTTAAAAAAAGAACTAAACAAACTTGGAGTAAAGTTTTCAGTAATGAAAAACAAAGAAAGCAAAAACTATGAAGTATTTTTCCAAGCCAAAGACATAAAAGTAATGGAATATGCCTTTAAGCAAGTCATAGCCAAAGAAAATAAAAAAGAAAAAGAAAGTATTCTAAAACAAATAAAGAAATACAAAGACCTATCCAAGAACAAGGATAAAACAAAAGAGAAAGTCAAAAGAAAAGTAAAAGAAAAAGTAAAACCAAGTAAAAAAGATATGACCAGAGAAATTTAAGGGAGTAACGAAAAGTTACACCCTTAAATAACCATAATAACAAGACTTCCGAAAAGCAGAAGTCCAGAATTCCGAAAATCGGAAATCAAGAATTTCGATTATCGAAAATCTGGAATATATCAATGTAGAAAGGATATAAAATAGAATAAACACAATATTTATGATATAATTAAAGCAGTTAAGAGGTCAAAGAGGTGCTTGTATGAATAAGAAAAATAACATAGATAGAGTTCATGATGATGTTTTTAATAGCATAAAAACATTAATGGATAAGGCAAGAAATGAAGTCGCAAGAGAAGTCAATCATCAGGAGATGAAAACAAAAAAGTCCTAGACCAAGCCCTTAAAGGGCAATGAAATAAATGAGACAGCCAAACAAAGAGTAAACCTCGGCAAGACACGTTATTATGTGGACAAGGTATTTTATAATTAAAGGAGAAAATATTATGAAAGGTGGTTTTAGAATTCTTCTTGCTATAATGATTTTATTTTCATTAACAGGATGTAAAGGGAAAACAGATGGAGATATTACAATTGATAAAGGTGATTCAAATAAATTTAGCCAAGAAGAAATAGATTCTGCAATTAAAGTAGTAAAGGATAATTTTTCATTCCCAGGCTCAGAATTAAAAGCAGTACGCTACGATGAAGCTAAATCTGATGATGTGATAAAAGAATTTATGGAATATGGAGCAGGCAAGGGCACTGATATAGATCCAAATAATATTATCGTTCTATTTTCAGAATTTGATGTGACTGGTAAAAATCCTGTATTAAGTAAGGATGAATACAAGAATTACAGCTGGACCTTAGTTCGACCAGACAAAGATGGGGAATGGAAGATAGAAGATCAAGGTTATTAAAAAATATAAGGAAAAATAAAATATAAATTATAAGGAGAAGTAGAGAAAAAATCTACTTCTTTTTTTATTGCAAGGAGGATTAGAATGGCAACAAACAAAAGATATTATTGGATAAAATTAAAAGAAGAATTTTTCACAGACAAAAGGATAAAAAGATTAAGAAGAATATCGGGAGGAGATACCTACACGATAATCTACCTCAAACTTTTATTATTAAGCCTAAAAGATGAGGGCAAACTCTATTATGACGGAGTAGAAAGTGATTTTATAAAAGAGTTAGCACTAACCATAGATGAAACAGACGATGATGTAATGGTTACGGTAAATTATTTAATCAATCAAGGCTTATTAGAAGTTGTAACAGAAAATGATGAATACTATTTAACTGAAATACCAAACTTAATAGGATCAGAAACAGCCTGGGCAGAGAAAAAAAGAAGATACAGACAAAATAAACAGAGGACATTGTCCTTAATGAGTCCAACCAATGTCCGACAAGAGATAGAGATAGAGAAAGATATAGAGATAGATAAAGAGAGAGAGGGAGAGATAGATAAAAAGTCCACCCCCATCTTTTATGGAGAGTACAAAAATGTAAGGTTAAGCAAAGAAGAATATAAAAACCTTAAATAAAAACTAAACTCATACACAGAAATAATGATAAATAAACTATCCAGATACATGGAAAGCAGTGGTAAGACCTATCAAAACAACTATGTGACAATCTTAAAATGGTATGAAGAAGATAAAGAAAAACTAAGACATCAAGGAGGAAATAAAAAAATGAACTATGATGTAGGAGAATCTTTATAGATAAAAAGAGGTGGAAAGCCACTATTAAAGACTTTAAGTCTAAAAAGGTATCAAAGTATGCCAGAGATAATAAAAATGTAAATATGACACTTAAAAGGCGATTAGAAAATTAAAAATCTAATCGCCTTTTTTATTGCATGAAAGGATAAGCTATGACAAAAAGACAAACAAAATACATTGTAAAAAGAAATTATGATAATAGAAGAACAGATACGGACGCTTTTCTAAGACTAATAAAAAAATCAAGCAAATTAAATAAGACTAATGAAATTGAGTATAACAAATATAATATTGATAGCAATAAAAAAGAGTGCTATAATAAAAATAGTTTTAGAGAAAGTTGTGTTATTTCTGAAAACTCAAACAAGGAGGAATAGGAAATGATACAAACAAATTCAAATCAATTTTCATTCAAAGCTGCAATTTATTGCAGACTATCTAAAGATGATGAGCAGAAAGGAGAGAGTGCCAGCATACAAAACCAAAAGGAACTTTTAGAAAACTATGTAAAATCAAGAGGTTGGAGTATTTATGATGTATATATAGATGATGGATATACTGGATTAAATACAAATAGACCATCATTTCAAAGACTAATCAGAGATATTGAAAATAAGAAAGTGGATATAGTTATAACTAAGGACTTATCAAGGCTTGGAAGAAACTATTTGCAGACTGGATACTATACAGAAAATTTCTTCCCAAAGAACAATGTCAGATATATAGCTTTAAATGATGGAGTAGATACCTTTCAAGATAACAACGAAATAGTTCCTTTTAAAAATGTTTTAAACGAGTTTTATTCAAGAGATGTTTCCAAAAAGATGAAATCTGCCTATATGACAAGAGCAAGGCAAGGAAAATTTATTGGTTGTCTTGCTCCAATAGGATATAGGAAAGACAATGATGATCCACATAAATTAGTAATCGATGATGAAACTTCATGGATTGTTGAAAAAATTTTTGATCTTGCTTTTAGTGGTTATGGAGTACAAGCAATTAGAAGAAGACTTTTTGAAGAAAAAATACCTACACCTACCTGGTGGAATAGAAAAAAAGGACTTAGAAATAAAAAAACTAAGTTAGAAATGACCGTAGATGGTGGAGAGTATTGGTGGGACTGCACCACCCTAAAAGAAATTATTGAAAACCCAGTTTATATTGGTCATATTGCTAGTCAAAAAGTTAATTATAAATTCAAAGTAGGTTGGTTATCCGATAAACCCAAAGAGGAATGGATAATAGTAGAAAATACACACGAACCTATTATTTCTGAAGATATTTATAATATAGCAAATGAAAAATTAAAGAGCAGGAGAAGACCATTTAAAAATGGAGAAGAAAGTATATTTGCAGGCATTGTGAAATGTCCCGATTGTGGAAAATCTTTAAATCTTGGAAGAAACAAATCGAAAAAAAGAGAAAAGTTACTCACTTGTAACACTTATAGAAGATATGGAAAGTCATTATGTAGTCAACATAGAATTTATTACGATACTCTTTATGAGATAGTGCTTAAAGATATTAGAAAAAATGCAGAAATAGCATTGAAAGACGAAAAAGAAATCATAAAAGCACTTGAAAAATCACGAGAAGTTGATAATGAAGAAGAACAAAAATTTATTATGGATAAGATTTACGAAGATCAGATAAGAGTAGAAGATTTAACTAAAAAGATTGAAAGACTATATGATGACTGGCTCGATAATAAGATAAGTGAAAGTAACTTCCAAAAAATTCTTGAAAAATCACAGAAAGAACAAGATTATCTAAACCAAAGAATAGAAGATAATCAAAAATTGATTGTTAAAGAAGATCTTGAAGATATTAATGTCAAAAAATGGATTGAACTCATAAAAAAACATAGGGATATAAAGAAGCTGGACAAAGAAACCTTAAACGAACTCATCTCAAAAATCTATGTTCACGAAAAAGAAGTAGTGAATGGAGAAATCACCCAAACAATTGATATTTACTACAATTTCATAGGAAATACAGACACACTACAAGTATTTTACAATCTCTAATTAGGCATAAAGCAGCTTATGGCTGGTGGAGGAATTGTGCTAATCGGGATCAAATTAATTCCACTACTTGCAAATGCTTTAAAATAGGAGAAAGTCTATGTTTGGTATCTTTGACAAGCTAACTGAATTTTTTAAGGATATGCTACTCGGAGGTATCAAAGCAAATCTTGAGTCCATGTTCTTAGATATAAATGACAAGGTAGGAGTTATTGCAACTGATGTTGGGAAGACACCAATGGGTTGGAATGGAGAAGTGTATAACTTCATAAAAAACATTAATGATAATGTGATCGTTCCAATAGCAGGTCTTATCATAACAGCAGTTTTATGTATTGAACTCATAAATATGGTTATGCAAAAGAATAATATGCACGATACAGATACTTTTGAGTTTTTTAAATACATTATAAAGATGTTTATAGCAGTCTACCTTGCAAGCCATGCCTTTGAATTTTCAATGGCAGTCTTTGATGTGGCACAAAATCTTGTAAACAAAGCGGCAGGGGTAATCACTACTTCTGCCACTGTTTCAGGAGATCAGATAGTTGCAATGGTTGATACATTAAAAGAAAAAGATGTTGGTGCATTAATTATGATATTAGTTGAAACAAGCCTTGTAAGGATTGCAATTCAATGTATATCTTTAACTATTACCTTAATAGTATATGGGCGTATGTTTGAAATATATGTCTACTCATCAGTATCATCCATACCATTTGCGACTATGGGAAATAAAGAATGGGGTCAGATTGGAACAAATTATATCAAGGGACTTTTTGCCTTGGGACTACAAGGTTTGTTTTTGATGATATGTTTAGGTATCTACACCGTTTTAATAAGAACGGTACAGATTACAGATATTCACGCAAGCTTGTTTAGTATATTAGGATATGCTCTACTACTTGGACTTATGATGTTTAAGAGTGGAACAGTTGCAAAAAGTATTATGAATACGCACTAGGAGGAATAAATGTTAAAAAAGAAAAATTGTGCTTTATTAGGACTTGGAATTTTATTGGGAGGAACTTATGAAATCTTAAAAGAGAAAAAAAGAAATGAAGAGATTAGAAACTTAAAGAGGAGAATAAATAGACTCGGAAGATGTCACAATGAATTTGTTATGTATCAAGGAGAATACAATGACAGAAATGAAGAAAAACAAGAAGAATTAGAAGAAAGAATTAGCTACCTGGAAGAGGAAACAACATCTAATTATGACCATATACTTGAACTTTCCAAAGTAGAAGTAGAGGGAGATTAAAATGGCATATGTACCAATACCAAAAGATTTGGACAAGATTAAAACAAAGGTTGCCTTTAACTTAACTAAAAGGCAACTTATAGGTTTTTCTGTGGCAGGACTAATTGGCATACCAACCTATTTATTTATGAAGAAATATCTACCTAATGATGTTTCAATCATTGTAATGCTAATAGTAACCCTGCCAATCTTTTTTATAACCTTATATGAAAAAGATACCTTAACTTTTGAAAAATATTTTAAATTTTTCTATCTTCATAAGTTTTATCAACCAACTAAGAGAATAAGAAAGGAGGCATACCTTGAAGCAAAGAAAAAAGCAAATCAGCGACTTAAATCTAAGGGAAAAACAATTAAAAAAAGACCGAAAGGAAGTAAGAAAGCTAAAAACAAAGAAAGATCCAACAAATAGTCTTCTAAGTGTAATTTTAAATAAACAGAAAAAGAGATTTACTGTTGAAGATACTATTCCCTATATAAGAATGTTACCAGAGGGCATTTGCCAGTTAGATGAAAAAAATTATTCAAAGACAATTTCATTTCAAGATATAAATTACCAGTTGGCATTGGAAGAAGATAGAGATTTAATATTTAGCCAATTTGCCAACTTTTTAAATTCTTTTGATCCAAGTGTCCACATTGAACTTTCGTATGTAAATCAATTAGGAAGAAATAAAGACCTACAAGACGCAATTAAAATTGCTGATAAGGGAGACTTCTATGACGATGTAAGAAAAGAGTTTAGGGAGATGTTAAAGCTTCAACTTGCAAAGGGGAATAACGGACTTAAAAAGATGAAGTATATAACCTTTACAACAGAAGCCGATAACCTAGAGCAAGCAAGGGCAAAGTTAAATAGACTTGAAGTAGATATTTTATCTAACTTTAAATCTATGGGAGTAAGAGCAGAGAGTCTTGATGGCGAAGAAAGGTTAAGGCTTGTTCACGATATGTTAAATCCAGATAAGAGCTTTGATTTTTCATATAAAGATTTGAAGAAGAAAGAGTCTACAAAATCACATATAACTCCCAATATCTTTAATTTTGCACCAGCAAACAATTTTAAATTTGGGAAATTCATTGGGGCGACAAGTCATTTTCAAATACTTGCAAGTGAGTTATCAGACAGAATGTTATCTGAGTTTTTAGATATTGATGACAATATTTATGTAGCTTTTCATATAGATGTAGTTGAACAAGCAGAAGCTATTAAACTCATTAAGAGAAAGAACACAGACCTGGACAGAATGAAAATTGAAGAACAAAAGAAAGCAGTTCGTGCTGGATATGATATGGATATTATCCCTTCAGATATAAATACTTTTGGAGCTGATGTTAAGTCCATGTTATCTGACTTACAAAATAGAGATGAAAGGCTCTTTGTAGTATCCATAGTAATGATGAATTTTGCTAGGACTAATCAAAAATTAGAAAACACTATTGCTCAAATCTCATCAATTGCTAACAGACATAATTGTCAGGTAAAAAGATTATCTCACCAACAAGAGCAAGGACTTGTTTCTGTCTTACCTTTAGGAGTTAATCAAGTCGAGATAAAAAGATTTTTAACTTCATCATCAACAGCAGTCTTTATGCCTTTTACAACAGAAGAGCTATTTATTGATTCGGCAAATTCTTTGTACTATGGCTTAAACGCCCTTAGCCAAAACTTGATTATGGCAGATAGGAAGAAACTAAAGAACCCTAACGGATTAATATTGGGAACACCAGGTTCTGGTAAATCTTTCTCAGCAAAGAGAGAGATGGCAAATGCAATTCTTGTAACAGACGATGATGTAATTATTTGTGATCCAGAAGGCGAGTATTCAAACCTTGTAAAACAATTTAATGGAGAAGTTATTAAAGTTTCGGCAAAGTCAAAGGACTATCTAAATCCACTAGATATAAATATGAACTATGGAGATGGGGACGCACCTTTAAAGGATAAGGCAAACTTCATAATGTCTATGCTTGAACTTGTAGTAGGAGGATCTGGTCTTACTGCTGCAGAAAAATCTGTTATAGATAGGTGTTTACCAAAGATATATCAAAAATATTTTGAAGACCCAAAACCAGAAAATATGCCTATATTAGGAGATTTATATGATATGCTCCTATCTCAAGAAGAGGGAGTTGGTAGAAAACTAGCAACAGAAATGGAAATTTATGTTAAGGGAAGTCTTAATGTCTTTAACAATAGGTCAAATGTTGACCTAAATAGGCAACTGCTCTGTTTTGATATAAAAGAGTTAGGAACACAACTTAAAAAAATAGGTATGCTTGTAATTCAAGACCAGGTTTGGAACAAGGTTTCGCTAAATAGAGGAAGCAAATCTACCAGATACTATATAGATGAGTTCCACCTTTTATTAAAAGATCCACAAACTGCTTCATATTCAGTAGAAATCTGGAAAAGATTTAGAAAATGGGGCGGAATTCCAACAGGTATAACTCAAAACGTAAAAGACCTTTTAACAAGTCAGGAAATTGAAAATATATTTGATAATACAGACTTTGTTCTAATGTTAAATCAAGCATCTGGAGATAGGGATATTCTTGCTAAGAAATTAAAAATATCGCCTTATCAGTTAAACTATATTACTAATTCAAATGCAGGTGAGGGACTATTATTCTTCGGAAATACTATTGTTCCATTTATAGATAAGTTTCCTAAAGACACCATGCTATATAAGCTAATGACAACAAAACCAGAAGAAACTAAGTAGGTGTGATATGGATAAAAAACTGAAAAAAGATTTTCAAAAGAAAATTATACGAAATAGGGACGCTCCTGAAAAGAATGTAGATAGTAAACTTGTTCATTCAGATGATTATACCAATAAGATAATTAAGACTAAGGATAGGTTCGGAGATAAAATTTCAGAAAAAGAATCTAAACTTATTCATGAGAATGTATTAGCTAAAGATCAAAAACAAGATAAACTAAAAGATTTTCAGAAGGCTAAAAACAAGGAAAGAATTAGAAAAGAAGTTTTAGATAATAAGGATAAGGCTGGAGAAACAAAACAAGCTAATCTTGAAATAAGGGCAGATGAAAGCTTCAAACTTGATGAAGATTTAGATGTAGACCTTAAAAAGGTGAACTTTGATAGTGAAAACAGTAGAAATATTAATTCTAATAAACTAACAACAGATGATATTTCAGCTAAGGCTCAACCAATAAGCAATAAGAAGGCATCAAGTAAAAGACAAGTTCTTAAAAATTATGAGGATAAACTTATCCATAGTAAGGATAAATTCCAAGACAAAATCAACGAGAAAGAGTCTAAGCGAATCTACACAAGTGAAAATAAACCTATCGAAGCAAGTAAAAGCAAGAGAATATATAGAGAAGATAAGCTTGTTAAAAACGAAATAAGTAAGAACGATAGTAATAATATCATCGATAAAAAGCAAAAGCAGAAACTTTATCAAGAAAAGAAGTTTAGAGATAAGGAAAAAATTTCTAAAGAAATAGATAAAGAAAATAAGCTAAGCGAAGTTGATACAGATAAGACTTTTGATAATCCTGAGTTTAAAGACAATAATCCTGAATTTATAAAAGATGAAAATGAAACAAGCCTTAAACCTTCAGAACAAAAGAAAGCTAATAAAAAGAAGACTTACTACAAGAGAAAAAATTATAAAAGTGATAAATTCACTCGAAAGAAAATCGATGACTTAAAAAATGACTCTAAGAAAGGTACACCGAAAGATTCTAAGAAAGCACAAGATGTTAAAGATTTTATCTCAGACAAAAAGATTGGAGAGCTTGAAAAGTCTAAAAGTAAGCTAAAGGATAATATCTTAAAGAATAAAACTAAAGGAAGTCTATCTTCTGGGGTTTTATTATCTGGAGCTAAGTCATCAGAGTTAGTGAGAGATTATTTAAATTCAGGGTCTGATAATACTGGTGTAGAATCTGGAGAAAAGGTCGCTAATGTAAGCTCTAAACTTCAGCATGGAATAAGGAAGTATAAGCTAGACAAAAAGAAAAAGTCCTTAAAAAAGCTATCTAAACTTGATAAAAAAATAAGAAAGAGAAAAAGCAAGTTGGAGTTTAAAAGTCGCTTGGAAGATTTAAAAAAGTCAGATGCCTATATAAAGAAAAATAGATTTAAGAAGTTTTACCAGAGAAAACAAATGAAGAGCATGATAGCTAAAAAGCACGAAACAAGACTTGTAGATAGAGTTAAAAAAGCTATTTTAAGTTTAGGTAAGGCTTCTAAAGAGCTAATCGTAAGAAAAAGTAAGATGGTTCTATTTGTGGTAATAGGATTAGGTCTTATGCTATCAATCATGATTGGTGTTGGAAGTGTTGGTATGAGTGGACTAAGTAACTCAGTAAACTCAGTAATGACAACAACATACCTATCACAAGATACAGTTCTAAGTGAAGTTAATCAAGAATTTTCATCAATGGAATATGACCTACAATCACAAATAGAAAGTGTAAAAACAAGTCATCCTGGATATGACGAATATATCATAAACAAAGAAGGAGAAATTGGTCATAATACCCATGAACTTTTATCCTATATAACTTCAAGATGTGGGGAAGTAAAATCAGCACATGAAGCAAAAGGCATTTTAAAAGAACTTTTCGATAAGATGTATAAGCTTGACTTTAAGGAAGAAATTGAAATTAGAACAAGAACAGTAGCAAGAACTAGATATGATAGTCGTGGCAATCCTTATACTAGCTATGAAAAAGAAGAGTACGAATATAAAAAGTTAATTGTAACTTTAAAGAAAAAAGAAATGGATGAAGTTGTTAGGGAAATATTTAAAGATTATCCAGACAATGTAGTTCATTATGAAGCTCTTCTTGAAGCTAAGGGGAATATGGGTGATGTTTTTGGATCAGGTAATGGGGACTTAGGAGAAATAGTAGATAATCCAAACTTTGGAAATCCTGGTCTTGCTTTTGATTCAGCTACTGCCAAAGCCTTATTTAATGAAGCAGAAAAACATATAGGCAAAAGATATGTGTTTGGAGCAAGTGGACCATCTAACTTTGACTGCTCAGGATTTGTATGTTGGTCATTTACAAAGTCTGGTGTAAAGAGTATGCCAAGAACAACTGCATGGAGAATATACAAAGACTATTGTAATCCAGTAAGTCCAAGTGAAGCTCAACCTGGAGATATTATATTTTTCCACTCAACATATAACAGTGGAACTCCAATATCTCACGTAGGAATATACGCAGGTAACGGAATGATGATTCACGCAGGAGATCCAATTCAATACACATCAATAAATTCAAAATATTGGAAATCACACTTTTATGGTTTTGGAAGACCAAGATAGAAGGGAGATATTATGTGAACAGAAAACTTATAAGTATTAGAAACAAAAAGAAAAAAATAGAAGAGAAATTAAAAGATTTAAATGCAAAATACAAGGAAATTTGCGATGAAGAAATACAAGTTGAAAATGAAGAAATAATTGTAACTCTTAGGAGGAACAATATTAGCTTGGAAGAATTAATGGAGAAAATCAATGATAGAAAAAGAGAAGAAAAATTAAAAGAAAAGGAGAACATTCATAATGAAGAAATTTAATACGAACAGACTAAGAGCCTTTTTTATGGCTCTTTTATTAGTTTTAACATCAACCTCAACTACTAATGTACTAGCTAAAGCTGATGATACAGATGGTAGTAAAAAAGTTATAGAAAGTTCAATAAGTAAAATTAGTGATTTAGAAAATCAGATCAAAGACTTAAATGATAAGAAACAAGAAGACCAATCAAAGATAGATGATTTAAAAGAAAAGTTAGAAACTTTCAAAGATAATGGAGAGAAACTAAAACAAGAAAAAGCTAAGATAGAAGAAGAGATTAGAGATAAAGATAATAAGATTGCTCAATTGAATAAAGAAATTGAGAATCTTAAAAACTCCAATAATGATGAACTAATAGCAGAAATTACTCAGCTTAAAGATGAATTAAAAAGATTGCAAGATGAAAATGCAAAACTAAAAGAAGATTATTCATCTACAAAATGGGAGTTAGAAGCTGAGAAAGAAAAGACCGATAAAAACGAAAATAAAATCAAAGAAATGCAAGAAAAACTCGAGTCTTTAGAAGAGGAACTTGCAAAGAAGACTAAAGAAATTGAGGATAAAGATAATAAAATTAAGGACTTAGAAAAAACTCTTGATGAAAAAGATACTAAGATAAAAGACTTAGAGTCTAAAAAGAAAGAAGCAGAAAATTCTAAGTCAGAATGTTGCAAGAAAATTGAAGAGCTTCAAAAGGCTATTGATAGTTTAAAAGAATCTTCTGAAAATACAAAAAAAGAATTAGAAGATAAGGTTAAAGGACTAGAAGAAAAACAAAAAGCTTCTGAAGAAGAAATTAAAAAGCTAAAAGAAGAATTAGATAAGAAAATTGAAGAAGCAAAGAAGTTAATCGAGGAAGCAAATAAAAAAGCAAAAGAAGAACTTGAAAAACAAGCTAAAGATGAAAAAGAAAAAAATCAAAACCAAGACTTATCTAAGAAATTAGATGAACTTCTAAAACTCCAAAAAGAAAACAAAGAGAAGAAAGAAGATAAGAGATCTCAAGATAAAAAGTGGGACGAACTTTTGAAAGCTGATGACAATAACATTCTAAATCAATTTGATCTTAACAAGATGAAAAAGCAAGAGGAACAACAAGGCAAAAAACAAGTTAAGGATGAAAAAGAATTTGCAGTTTTCCAAGTAGACAAAAACTTTTATAACATTATCAACAAAGATGGTAAGACAACAGTCTATATGGATGTAAAAACTTATGTGGATCAAGGAAGAACTATGATTCCAGTAAGATATATTGCTTATACTCTAGGTTTTAATGTTGAGTATGACAACTCTACTCGTGAAGCCATTTTCTCAAACAAAGAGAATAATATCTTAGCTAAAAAGACATTAAGACTAAATATTGATACTGGTGTTATGAAAGATTCAGATGGAAAGGTCTACAATTCAGATGTTAAGCCAGTGATTATAAATGGAAGAATTCATGCTTCAATTTCAAATATTGCTAAAGCTTTTGGAGCAAGTCATGGAGATATTAAAGATGGCAAAAACCAAACAATAGAATGGGACAATGCTAGAAAAGCAGTCTATGTATTTAAAAATGTAAAATAAGAAAGGATAGAAAAATGAATAAGAGTATTAAACGAGGAGTAGCCATAGCGTTACTCCTTTTTACATTTACAGTACCAGCAACTACATTTGCGATGACAAATGAAGGACAGATTGAAAGTCAAAACAAATCAATCTATGAACCACAAAAAGAAGAATTTGAAAAAATGTTGAAAGAAGATGTTTTTACACCATCAAAAGAAGAAATTCCTTATCAAGATGTTCCAAGAATACCAGGAAATACAAGTGAAGCAAATAAGCCTTCAAATAATCCTCCTAAGAAAACACCACTTGTAAAAGGTGGTAATACAAAGGCAGTAAATAATCTTGCGACTGGGGAAAATAAGGCAAGAGGTTCAGTAATTGAAAATGTCGATAGGAATGGAAAAGATATTACACCAAGTGGAGATACAGAAAAAGATAAAGAAAATCCAGTAGATGTAAGACAATTTTTAACATTTCAAACTAAAAGTGGAAAAACTATGCACCTAATAGTAGATCACTCATCAAATCAAGATAATGTAAGATTATTAACAGAAGTAGGAGAGCAAGACCTACTTAATATGATTGAATCAGAAGATAAAAATACTATAAAGGTTGAAGAGCCTAAGAAAGAAGAAGTAAAAAAAGAAGAACCTAAGACTGTTCCAGTAAAAGAAGAAAAGAAAAGTGGGATAGGTTCATTTCTAATTGTTGTACTTGTAATTGGAGGAGTTGTAGGAGCAGGATATTATTTTAAGGTAGTCAAAGCTAAAGAAGATAAAATGTTGGAAGACTTTGAAGAAGATGATGAGGATTATATTAGTGAGTCAGAAGATGAATCTGACAATGAAGAAAGTCATGAAGAATTTTTAGATGAAGATGATGAACTATTATAAGGATATGAAAATTTAATCTAAATTGAATATTTCTCCCGAATATGATACAATATTCGGGAGAAAGGTGGTGCAAAATGAATTCTTATTTAGATCAAATAAAAAATAGAATTAATGATTTTGATAGCAGGAAAGTTTTTATAAACAATGATTTTTTAGATATAGCAGGAAATGAAACTGTTCGTAGAACTTTAAATCAACTAGTTAGTGAAAATAAAATAACAAGAGTAATTAATGGATTCTATTATAATCCAAGATACAGTGAATTAATTGGAGAGTACGAAGCAGTATCAATTCACGAGTTGGCACTTGCTATAGCAAGAAAATACAATTGGAATATTGCACCATATAATAGCACAGCCTTAAACTTATTAGGACTTTCAACACAAGTTCCAACTCACTATAAATATATATCTAGTGGAAGATATAAGGAATATAAAATTGGGGATACGGTTTTAGAATTTAAAAAAGTAAATCCAGGAGAAATTGCTAATATGTCACTAAAGACTGCAACAGTTATTCAAGCAATTAAGTCTTTAGGTAAAGAAGATATAACCAGCGAAGTTATACAAAAGATAAGAGAAAACTTAAGTGAAAAAGAAAGAATAGACTTAATGAACGAGTCAAAATCAGTTCCATCATGGATATATGAAGTAATAAGAGAAATTTGTGAGGGTCAAAATGAATAAGTTTTATATAGAAAACAAAGAAGACTTAAGAGTTTTAATAGTAAATACAGCCAGAAAGAAAAATATATCTGAAGCAGTCATTGAAAAAGACTATTGGGTTACTTTTATCTTAGACTATCTATTTAATGAAAATAAATGGAAAGAATATTTAACCTTTAAGGGTGGCACATCACTTTCAAAATGTTTTGGACTCATTGAAAGATTTTCTGAAGATATAGATTTAATCTTAGATTGGAGAGTATTAGGCTATGAAGAAAAAGAACCATGGATTGAAAGGTCAAATACCAAGCAAGGTAAATTCAACAAAGCAGTTAAAGAAAAGACAGAAGAATTTTTAAGAGATGAATTTTTAAAAGTTTTAGAAGAAGATTTAAATGACATGGACTTTGAATTTTGGGTTGATAGTCTTCATCCACAAACAATTCTATGTAAATATCCTAAAATCTTTGAATCTAATTATTTAACACAAAATATAAGACTTGAAATAGGAAGCCTTGCAGCGTGGACACCTGCAATTGGAGTTAAAATTTCACCAATAATTAGTGAAGCATACCCAAATGTATTTAAAGAAAAAACTAATATAAGAACAGTCTCAGCAGAGAGAACTTTTTGGGAAAAGGCAACTATACTTCATCACGAAGCAAATAGACCAGAATCTTATCCTATGCCACATAGGTATGCAAGGCACTTTTATGACCTATATAAAATAGCAAATTCAGATTTTAAAAACAAAGCCTTAGAGGATAAAGAATTACTAAAGAAAGTGACTGAATTTAAAATGAAATTCTACCCTAGAAAGTGGGCAAGGTATGAAGATGCATTAAATGATAGATTGAAGTTAGTTCCAAGAGAGTTTCGATTTTCTGAAATAGAAAAAGATTATAAGGCTATGTCAGAAATGATTTATGGAGACTATCCAAACTTTGAAGAGATTATAAAAGTTCTTAAAGAACTAGAAAAAGAAATTAATAAGTAAGTAGAATTCTCCCAAAAATAATATGATATTCAGGAGAAATACTTTGAGCGAGAGAGAAATCTTTCGCTCTTTTTTTATTTATGGAGGTATTAATGAAGTTAGTAATAGCAGAAAAGCCAAGTGTAGCAGTTACAATTGCAAAAGTAATTGGAGCAAGAACAAGAAAAAACGGATATTATGAGGGGAATGGATACATTGTTTCTTGGTGTGTCGGTCATTTAATTCAAATGGCAAGTCCAGATAAGATAGACGAAAAATGGAAGAAATGGACAATAGACACTCTTCCTATAATTCCAGAAGAATATATTTATGAAGTATCTAAAAGTACTAAGAAACAATATGGAGTTTTAAAGAAACTTTTAAACGATAAGAACATCGACACAGTTATAAATGCTTGTGATGCTGGAAGAGAGGGAGAACTTATTTTTAGGCTTGTATATAATCAAGCTAAATGTAAGAAGAAGATTCAAAGACTTTGGATATCTTCAATGGAAAACAAAGCTATTGAAGATGGTTTTAGAAATCTTAAAGACGGAGAAAACTTTGAAGACTTATATAGATCTGCAAGTGCAAGAGCCATTGCAGATTGGCTGGTAGGAATGAATCTAAGTAGGCTTTATTCTTGCATTTACAAGGAAACATATTCAGTTGGTAGAGTACAAACACCAACTCTATATTTGATAGCTAAAAGAGATAGCGAAATAAACCTATTTAAGAAGCAAAAATATTATACAGTTGACCTATCTTATGAAGGATTAAAACTTGTATCAGATAGGATTGATAAAATTGAAGTTGCTGAACAACTATTAAATCTACTAGAAGATGAAATAGTTATTACAGAGGTAGAAGATAAAGAAATAAGCACAAAACCAGATAAACCTTATGATCTCACTACCTTACAAAGAGAAGCAAATAAATATTTTGGGTATTCAGCAAATGATACTTTAAATCTGGCACAAGGCTTGTATGAAAAGAAGCTAATCACATATCCAAGAACAGATAGTAGATATTTAACCGATGACATGGTTAATACTATGAAAGAATCATTAGAAGGACTTGAAGAAGATTTTAAAATCAATGAATCAAACTTTAAGTCTATTTTTAATTCATCTAAGGTTACAGACCACTATGCAATTATTCCTACTATATCAGGTATTGGAAAAGCCAAAGATTTATCTTATAAAGAATGCAAAATCTATAATCTAATTAAGGATAAATTATTTGCTTCATGTTCGGATAACTTAAAGGAATCAAGTAGAAAAATCAGATATGAATATGACAAGTTTAACTTTAATGCAAGTGGAAAGACTGTAATAGATGAAGGCTATACAAAATATCTAAAGACTTATGGAAAGGAAAGACAAGAAAATGAATTACCAGATGTAAATACTGGAGATAAAATTAAACTAACTTCTAAAAACATATCAGAGAAATTTACAAAAGCTCCAAGTCATTATAATGAAGATACACTTTTAAAGGCTATGGAGAGTGCAGGAGTAGAATCCTTGGATAAAGATATAGAAGTGGAGAGAAAAGGTTTAGGAACACCAGCCACAAGAGCAGGAATTATCGAAAATCTTATCCATAAGGATCTCATAAGAAGAGACAAGAAAAATTTACTAGTAACAGAAAAAGGCAATAGGCTTGTATCGATTGTAGAAGATAAGTTTAAATCAGCTGAAACAACATCTGAATGGGAAATGAAACTTGCAAAGATTAGCTCTGGTGAAGTAGATAAAGAAGACTTTTTAAGAGAGATCGAAGATAGTATAAGGGAGCTTGTAGATAGGTACAAGAATAATCTAAATGAATAAGGTGAAAATATTAGAGCTTTTCGGGGGCATAGGTGCTATTAGAAAGGCTTTTATTAATTTAAAGATACCTTATGAAGTTGTTGATTATGTAGAAATAGATAAGGCTTGTGTTAAATCATACAATGCACTTTATGGAGAAGATTATAAGTCAAAATCAGTAGTAGGATATAAAGGTCCTAATGAAAAGATAGACTTAATTATGCATGGAAGTCCTTGCCAAGACTTTTCAAGAATAGGAAAAAAGCTAGGAGGAGTAAAGAATTCAGGAACTAGATCAAGCTTACTATTTGAAACCATTAGAATAATTAAAGAAATGAAAGAAAAACCTAAATGGATAATTTGGGAAAATGTAAAGGGAGTCCTTGATAGAAATATGAGGGACTCCTTTTTTATTTATCTAAAAGAGTTAGAGAGCCTAGGATATGAAAGCAAGTATGAAATCTTAAATGCAATGGATTTTGGGATACCTCAAAAAAGAGAAAGGATATTTGTTGTTTCATGTCTTGGAGCAAATAACTTTTCTTTTAATAAATTGGAGAGGAAAGAAACAAGCCCACTAAGTGAATTTTTAGAAAAGGATGTAAGTGAACTTTATACAATAACCCAACCTTATATGCTGAAATTTTTAAATAAAGGCATAGATAATAGTTTTAAAGGGCGATTAAAAGTGATTAAAGCTTTTTCTTATACTATTTCTACAAAACAGATGAGAGTTCCTAATTCTGGAATAATTGATATTGGAAATAGTCAGTATAGGTATTTAACAGAAAGAGAATGTTTAAGACTCATGGGTTTTGATGACAGTGATATAGATAAATTAGAGGAAGTACATCCAAGAAGAAAAGATTGCACCTCAAGTAAACTATATAAGCAGGCCGGCAATTCTATTGTGGTCGATATTTTAATGGCTATTATAAAAGAAATTCATAGAATGGAGGTAGAAAATAATTAATTTAAAATGGGTATATATAATTAAATAAAAAATTAATGAGAGGTTTTATTTATGAGTAATGAAATTAATGAATATAATAATTTAAATCCACAGTATCTGTATTTAGAATTTGAAGTTAAATATAATGACAAATATAAATTTACATCAAAAAAATATTGGGATGATTTCAAAGCATGGTTTAAATCATATTACAAATCAGAATTATTTGTATTTTTTATAATTATTTTAATATCTACATCTTTATGTTCATTTATATATAAAGGCAACAATCTATATAAAATAATTTATGTTTTTTGGATGCCGACTTTCCTTATATGCTCTATAATAGATTATTATTTAGATTTCAAAATTGAAGAAAAAATAATTGCAAATAAGTCTGTAGATGAGATTTTCTTAAAAGAGAGAATAGAGATAAATAAGGATAATTTGGATAAATTAATAAAATCTAGTCAGGATGTGGGTAGTAGGGAGTCAAGAATTTTTATGGAATTAAGAAAAAGCAACTTATATTTAAATATAAAGTCTCTAATTATTGGATTTCTAGGAATAATCTTGGGGTATTTCTCTTCAATAATAACTAAAGGAAATATAGACAATTTTATGGAAAACATAGGATATGTATTTATCATATTTATTTTGACAATTTTATACTTGTTGTGTTTTTATATTTTGTATTATTCCATAATTAAAACCAGAAATAGAACAGTTGACTTATATATTCAAATATTAAAAGATAAAAAACTTACGTTAGATTTAAGGAAATAATCCAGTGAAATTTAGAGATAATAGACGGTAGAAAAATAAAACTCTGCCGTCATTTTAGTTTCAAAAATGGAAGGAGTAATAAATGCAAGTAAATGATTTTAAGAATATACAAGAAGCAATAAAGTATGAAGTTTTGCAAGATGAAAAAGAATATTTAAAACTCTTAAAAGTTATAGGTAACAATCAAAAATATGATTTTTCTAGCCAACTAAGTATATACAACAAAGAACCTGAAGCTAGAGCTTGTGCGACATTTGATATGTGGAAAAAATATTTTGGCAGAGTTGTTATGAGAGGTCAAAAGGGTATTCCAATTTTAGTTGGAAGTGATATAAATCAAAGAATTTCATATATTTTTGATATTAGTCAGACCACATCAATGGATAGGAATATTAATGAGGTTAGCTTATGGCAGTTTGACCACGAAAACCATAAGGAGGCTTTAAAAGTAATAATAAGAGATTCTTCATTTGAAGCTAGTGATTCACTCAATGAAAATATATTTTCTTTGAGTCGAATTTATGGAGATGAATATATTAGCTTGGCTCTTGCTGACTTGAGAATAGATATAGAGGATAGACTGAGTTTTGAAAAGTTTATGAGGGACTCAATATCCTATGCGGTAGCTAATAGGTTTAATACAGTTTATCCTATGGATATGGAAAATTTAAAAAATAATTTTTCGAGGATTAATACAATTTCTTTAGAGCAGATAGGTCTTGTAATATCAAGGGTTAGTGAAGATATTATAGATAGCACAATAGAAAGATCTAAGGAAATAGATCGTGCTAGGCTGCTGACAGAAAGGACCGGTGGCGACTATAATAAAGATATAGAAAATATAAATGAATATAGAGGAGGTCAAGATGATTTATATAGACGAGATGATAGGTCAAGAATTAGAGATGGACGAGTTTTCACAGATGGAAGCGACAGAGGAAATAGCGATGAAGATCGAGGAGAAAACCTTGGACATGATGGAGAAGGATCTGGAATTTATGGAGAGATTTCCGAATCCAACATACGCAGTTCTAAGACTGTCTTATCTAGTGGGGAGCGAGGACATGGAGAACTGGAAGAAACTTCAGGAAATGTACGAGGAGAAAACACTTTTGAATCATCTGAAGGAAATTCAGAATCAGGCAGTGGACTTTATCAAGAGAGAGAAAGTCAAGATGATGAAGGCACAAGGATTGACAGAGAAGATGATGAGAGAGAATCCAGAGGAATACCAAGGACAGATGAACAACTTGATGGCAACAGTGAAGAGAATAGCAATCAAGGAATACGTGGAAGCTTAGAAAATGAAATAAGCCAAGAAAAGGAAGCTGATGAAGCTTCTTTTTTTGATGGCAAAAACACTGAAAACGGAAAAGATTATTGGATTGTAGAATTTAATGGAAACCACGAATTAGTTCCCGATTATAGTGGGAAGATAGTAACCAAAGACTTAATCAATATCCTAAGACAAAAGGATATAGATGTTAAAGCCCATAATCAAACTCTTGGAGAAAATGAATTTGGAGAAATGACTGATGATTATATCGGATATTTCAAATTCTATTTTGACCACTATATAGATGGCGAAGTTGTCGAGCACTATAGGCTTGACCTTGGTGATGGTGAAGAAGTAAATGAGCGTGAATTTTCATATTTAGAAGAACAAGTTACATTAAGTGAGGAAAAATCTTTACAAGAAGAAGTTAAGGAAAAGATAGAGCCTAAATTTAAAATAGGTGATCAGGTTAGATATAAAGATAAGGACTTTACCATTACAGATTTTGATAAACTAAGTGGAGGACTTAAAACTGTAACCATTAGAGATAATATGGAATATCTAGGAGGTATGATTAGGGGTTCGGAGGTAATTCCATATAGAAACGATTCATACCTTGAAGAAATCTTTGAAAATATAAGTCAAACATCAGAAAAACTAGTAGTAAAGGTTGGTAAGGAATTTATTTTCGAAGATGAGAAGATCTTTGATGGAATTAACTTGATTGAAACAGGAACTAAAGTAGAAGTTAATGGAGAAGAAATTCCCTTATATAAGGGTGAAACATTTGAAGAAAGTAGAAAGATTGATGACCTTTTAGATAGTGGAAATTATGAGATATACAAATTATCTGAGTATGAAAAACAAACTGAAAGACAAGTAGAACAAGAAAGCTTTATTGATAAGTTCAATCCAGAAATTGACCAAATGATGGATAGATACAATGTGCCTAGGGAAGCAGCCAAAAACTTATTGAGAGGTAAAGAAGATTTAAAGAATCTAGGATATGAACCTAATAAGGAAAGGCTAAGTTTTGCTAGAAATTATGATTTGAAAAATCATATCTACTCAGAATACCTAACACCATCAGAAAAGCTAGATAAAAATATCAAAGCTATTAAAATGCTAAAAAGACTTGAAAATGAAAATAGGAGTCCAAGAGAGTATGAACAAGCATATCTTGCTGACTATTTAGGTTGGGGTGGTCTTGCCGATGTCTTTGATGAAGAAAAAGGAGGGCAATGGCTTGAAGCAAGGAATATTTTAAAAGAAAATCTAACAAATGAAGAGTATTTGAATGCTAAAGAGTCTACCTTAACATCGTTTTATACACCTAGAGAGGTAATGGATGGAATATATAAGACTCTAACAGATATGGGATTTAAGACTGGAAATATCCTTGAACCGTCTGCAGGAGTTGGTAACTTCATTGGTAATATGCCAAGTGAAATAAAAGGCTCTAAAGTATATGGAGTAGAAAAAGATAGTCTAAGCGGAAGAATAGCAAGAGAGCTTTATCCTGAAGCCAATATTCAAATTAAAGGCTTTGAAGAAACAAACTTCTCAAATAATTTCTTTGACTTAGTTATAGGAAATGTTCCCTTTGGAGATTTTAAAGTAAACGATCGTGAATATAACAGAAATAACTTTCTGATTCACGATTATTTTTTTGCCAAGTCAATAGATAAGGTTAGGAATGGAGGAATTATTGCCTTCATAACTTCATCTGGAACTATGGATAAAAAAGATGAATCTGTTAGAAAATATATTAATGCTAGATGTGAGTTTTTAGGAGCTATGAGGCTTCCTAATACAACATTTAAAGGTCTTGCTGGTACAGAAGTTACTTCAGATATTATTTTCTTAAAAAAGAGAGATTCAGTTATAGAAAGAGATGACGATTGGATACACCTAGCAACTGATAAAAAGGGTTTGACTTACAATAAATACTTTGTAGATAATCCTAAAATGGTATTAGGGGATATGAAAGAAGTATCTGGTAGATTTGGCAATACTATTACTTGTGATGAAAGAGAAGATGAAAATCTAAAGGATTTAATGGATCTTGCAAGTAAGGAAATATCTTCAAATTCAAAATATGAAGAGGTCGAACTATTGGAAGATGAAGAATTAAGTCTTCCAGCAACAGATGATGTTAAAAACTTTTCTTACACTATTATTGATGAAGAGGTCTACTTAAGAGAAAACTCAGTCTTAATTAAGCAGAATATATCAGATAAAAATAAAGAAAAAATAAAAGATTATCTTGATGTAATGAATGCTTTAAAAGATGTAATAGAAAAACAAAAGGACGATTTTTCAGACGAGGAAATAAAAGAGTCACAAACAAAGTTAAATGAGGTCTATGATAACTTTTCAAAGAAACATGGCTTTATTAACTCTTTATCAAACACTAGAGCCTTAAAGGAAGACTCGAACTTTCCTTTGGTTTCATCAATAGAAATACTTGATGATGAGGATAATTTCAAAGCTAAGAGTGATATATTCTCAAAAAGAACAATAACAAAGGCAAAAGTAGTAGACCATGTAGATACTTCCCTTGAAGCCTTAGTCTTATCAGTTTCACAAAAAGGATATGTAGATTTTGAATATATGGAATCTATCACTAATAAAGATAGGGACACATTAATTGGTGAGCTTGAGGGCGAGATATTTTTAGATATTAAGGATACAGACCTAATAAATAACAGAATGCCCTTTGAGAACTTTGACAATGACGATCCATTTCATTTTTCATATGTATCGGCTGATGAGTATTTAAGTGGAAATATTAGAGAAAAGATTGGCTATCTCAATTCATATATTGGAGAAATTGAAAATGTAATAGCTTTAGCAGCTTCTGAAAAGAAAGACACATTATTAAACGAGTTAGGCAAGCTCAAATATCAAAGAGAAAAATTACAAGAAGTTATGCCTGAAGAACTCACTGCTTCTGATATAAATGTAAGGTTAGGAGCAACTTGGATACCTCAAAAAGATATAGAAGATTTTACTTTTAATCTTTTAAAAACACCTGGCTATGATAGGTGGAATATAAATGTTAGGTTCTCACCACATACAAGTGAATGGAATATTGAAGGTAAAAGTGTTGACTCAACTAATGACCTTGCTAACATGACTTATGGTACAAGTAGAGTAAATGCCTATAAGCTAATTGAAAATGCTCTTAATCTAAAAGATACAAAAGTATTTGACCAAGTAATAAATGATGATGGTTCTAAGACTTCAGTATTAAACAAAAAAGAAACTATGCTTGCAAGTCAAAAGCAAGAACTGATTAAAGAAGAATTTAAGAATTGGATATTTGAAGATCCTGATAGAAGATATAGGCTAGAAAAGATTTATAATGAAAAATTCAATTCAATTAGAAATAGAGAATTTGATGGTTCTAACTTAACTTTTGATGGAATGAATACTGAAATCAGACTTCGAGAACATCAGAAAAACGCCATAGCAAGGACACTTTATGGTGGAAATACACTACTTGCCCATGTAGTAGGAGCAGGAAAAACTTTTGAAATGGTAGCTTCTGCTATGGAATCTAAAAAGTTAGGACTTGCAAGTAAATCATTATTTGTAGTTCCTAACCATCTAACCACTCAAATCGGGAGAGAGTTTATGCAATTATATCCGTCAGCAAATATTATGGTGGCAGATAAAAAAGACTTTCAACCAAAAAATAGGAAAAGATTTATTGGTAGGATTGCAACAGGAGAATATGATGCGGTCATCATAGGACACTCTCAATTTGAAAAAATACCGATGTCTAAGGAATACCAGGTAAGGCATATACAAGACCAAATAGATGATATAGTTTCCTTTATTGATGAGAATAAAAGAAATAGAGGGGAAAATTTCACAGTAAAACAACTAGAAAAGACAAAGAAGAAACTCTTGGTAAGACTTGGAAAACTAAATGATGACTTTAAAAAAGATGATGTAATAACCTTTGAAGAACTAGGAGTAGATAAGTTATTTATAGACGAAGCTCATAATTACAAAAACTTATTCTTGCATACAAAGATGAGAAATGTTGCTGGTATCGGTCAGAGTGAAGCCTTTAAGTCTTCAGATATGTATATGAAATGTAGGTATATGGATGAAATGACAGATGGCAAGGGAGTTGTATTTGCTACTGGTACACCAATATCAAATTCAATGACAGAGCTTTATACTATGCAAAGATACCTTCAATATGACGATTTAAAGGCAAGAGGATTAGAACATTTTGACGCTTGGGCTTCTACTTTTGGAGAAACAGAAAACACCTTTGAATTATCTCCAGAAGGCACTGGATATAGGCAAAAGACAAGATTTTCAAAGTTTTATAACTTGCCAGAGTTGATGTCTATGTTTAAAGAAGTAGCAGATATAAAGACTTCAGATATGTTAAATTTGCCAGTACCAGAAGCAAATTTTGAAGTTATTAAAACAAAACCTACTGAGGAACAAAAAGAAATATTAGAAGCTATTTCAGAAAGAGCTGACGCAGTTAGAAATAATCAAGTCGAGCCAACAGAAGATAATATGCTAAAAATTACAAATGATGGTAAAAAACTTGCCCTAGACCAAAGATTAATAAATCCACTACTTCCCGATGATCCTAATTCAAAGGTAAATGTATGCGTTAAAAATATCTTTTCGATTTGGGATAAGACAAAAGAAAAATCATCGACCCAATTAGTATTTTCAGATATGTCCACACCAAAGGGAGATGGAGAATTTAATATCTATGATGATATTAGAAATAAGCTAGTGAATATGGGAATACCTAAAGAAGAAATAGCCTTTATCCACGAAGCAGATACAGACAAACAAAAAGACGAATTATTCTCCAAGGTAAGAAGAGGAGAAGTAAGAGTGTTATTAGGCTCTACTCAAAAAATGGGAGCAGGTACAAATGTACAGAACAAATTAATAGCCTTACATGATTTAGACGTCCCATGGAGACCGTCTGACCTAGAGCAAAGAAGTGGTAGAATTGTTCGTCAAGGCAATGAAAATGATAGGGTAAATATTTTTAGATATGTTACAGAGAATACCTTTGATTCTTATTTGTGGCAGACGATAGAGAATAAGCAGAAATTCATTTCTCAAATTATGACTTCAAAAACTCCAGTAAGAGTTGCAGAAGATGTTGATGAAGCAAGCCTATCTTATTCAGAAATTAAAGCTTTAGCTACAGGCAATCCTCTGATTAAAGAAAAGATGGATTTAGATAACGAAGTTACAAAATTAAAAATGCTTGAAGCAAACTACAAGTCTAATAAATATAAGCTTGAGGATAAGGTAAATAAAATTTATCCTCAAAGTATTTTGAAAACTGAAATGGAAATACAAGCAGTTAAAGAAGATATTGCAAGTGTCGAGAAATTAGGAGAAGGAGACAGCAAATTTACTTCAATAAGTCTTGGTGGAAATAAAGTTTTAGATAAGAAAGAAGCTGGAGAGAAGCTATTAGAAGAAATAAAAAAGGTAAAAATAAATGATAGCAAGGTCATTGGTAAATATAGAAATTTAGACTTACAAGTTTCATATAACTTTATGACTAATACTCACAATTTTAAACTCCTAGGAAAAGCAGAATACTTCGGAGAGTTTTCAAACTCTACTGATGGCAATATAACAAGACTTGATAATGCCATTGAAAAAATGCCTGCAAGACTTGATAGATTAAATCAAAACCTTGAAAACTATAAAGAATCTTTAGAAAATGCCAAAGTAGAATTAACTAAACCATTTGAAAAAGCAGATGAGTTAAGGGATAAGACTCTAAGACTAGCTGAGATTAATAAACTTTTAGATATGGGAGAAGTAGAAGAATTAGAAAATCAATCACCATTATTAGAAGATTTAAAGAGAGCGATAGTAGATTATTCTAACTATGAGTTTTCAGAATCTAATAGCTATGAAGACTTTGACAAACTATACCCTGATTTAAGCCATATAGGACTTGCTTATACAGAAACACCTGATGGGAAGCACTCTATACAATATGAGGTAAATTTGGAAGAAAAAACATGGACTCAGTATGTAGATAATGTAGCTATTAGAACAGAATCTTTTGTAGAGGAAGATATATCTAACTCACAAGCTATTAAAGATATGACTGAAGCCATAAAGATGTCTAGTTTTGATTATCTGGTATCAGTAGATGAAGAAGATTTAGAACAAGCCTTAGGCTTAGAAATAGATGATGATGGAAACTTCTATGATCCACTAGCAAAAGATCTTGATAATGATGGAATACCAGATAGGTATGACAATGATTTTAAAGATAGTGATTACTTTGAATCAACTTATGATGTAGAGGATAATCTTCACGCAAGAGAAGAGAAACCATCAATATTGGGACAAATATCCAAATTCAAATCGGAAGAAGAAAAAGATAAAAATCAAGAAAAAAACGAAAAAGCACAAGAAAGATAGAGGAGGGCGAAAGGCTCTCCTTATTTAGTACAAGGAGGAAATTATGGAATACAAAGATATTAGAGAAAACTTAGAAGAAATGATGAATGATAATTACAAGGATTTTATAAAAGCACTTGTGAGCATAGAAAAAGGTGTTACTGACGAAAAGGCACTTGAAGAAGCCTATGTTTTATTTATGATCAAAGACACAACAGGTCTATTAAATGATGACTTTGACTATATGATTGATGATATGAAAGAACAAGGTAAGATTGTTGAAAATACCAATGAACTAGAAGAAAAAGACGACCTCATAAATCTCGTGGGTAATATAGCTGGCAAAGTAGAAAATCTGGAAAGAGAAAATGCTAATGGAGAAAAGTTCAAGGTAAGCAACTTTTCAATTGTTTCAAAAGATGACGATGGGAATAAAATTTATACCAATTGTTCAGCCTATGGAGATAAGACAAAAGATATAGAGAACCTAAAACAAGGAGATTTTGTTAAAATCTTTGGACAAGTAAAAACAAGCATTGATAACAACGGCAAGGAACATAAGAATGTTCGTATTTTGTCTTCTAAGCTCTTAAAAGCAAAAGAACAAGTAAAGAGTAAAGATAAAGATAAAAAGTCCATATTAGGGCAAATAAAAAGCTTTAAGACAGATGACAAAACTAAATCAAATAAGAAAGACCATAGCAAAGGTGCAGAAAGATAAAAATCGGCAGTCTTCGGACTGCCTTTATTTTTTGTTGAATAAACAATGATTATTAAAGTATTATTTGAATCTTTTACAAATTTTTGCTTAATACACAAAAGTTAGCTGTGATTTATTATTGATAAGGTTACAATAAATAAAAGAGTAAAAAATAACTAGAAAGCAGTAGGCAAAATATAAGATATTGAAATAACTAATTTATACTGAGATATAGTATATAATAATATTAGAAGAATATTGATATAAAATCACACATTGTCTATATCATAGAGTTACAATTATTTGTTTTTATCCAACATTTATAAGGAAAAATCATGAAAAGAAAAGATTTGGTTTTGATTGCTCATATTATATTACAAATTATTTTGTTCATACCTATAATTCCTTTTATAAAGTATCATCAACGAAAAGATATAGGAATTATAATAATAATTTTGCTGAGTATTGTAAATTTTATTTCGTATGTAATTACTATTTTAAATTCTGAAAATAAATTTGTAATAAAGCATAGTATACTCATTATATTATTTATAATATTTACATTGATAGAGGATTTAATATTAAGAGGTTTGTTAATAGGAAAACACATTGAATTAATCATATATAGCTTATTATTGCTAGAAAGTTTAGCGCTGATAAATTCAACATATAGGTTAAATATTAAAAAACTAATTATAACTATTATTCTTTTTATTTCAGCTTTAACAATGAATTATAATTATTCGTTATCCGATTTTATATATAAATATGTAGTTATTATTTTATTAATGAGTCCTAGTATTTCATATATATTAGATAAAAAAATAAGACATAATAATAAAGGGGTAATTTTATATTTACAAATATGTTTTATTATTTCTTTTTGTATTTATAAGAAAATCAATAGTATTGAGATTATTTCAATTAGTGAGTACCTACTATTATCAATTATATCAATGGAGTTGGTATTACTATATAAAATTATGATAACGGATGTAAGAAAAGGATTAGCACTATTTATCAAAGCCATGAGGAACCTATTTTTAGGTTATATTGTTTTATTTGTAATGCTATATTTAGTTGGTATTTCTGTAGTATATATTACTTTATTATCTTTTTACTTTTTTATATATTTAGCAGAATTTAGAAGTTATAAGGAATATAAGAAACATCAAAGTGTTACTTTTGATGAATTATTAGATAGTTATTATGTTGAAATATATAGAAACAGAGAAATTGAAAGACTTAATACTTTAAAAATTCAGACATTCTTACATGATGATATACTTCAAATTATAATAGCTATACGTAGATGGATTGAAGATAATTTGTTAGGCTCAGATAAAAATTATATATTACAGAATTTAGATAAATTGAATGATTTAATTCGACATGAAATTGATTCATTTAATCCTAAGATTAAAGAGTATAGTTCTTTGTACGATGCATATAATAAACTTATATCAGATTTAGAAGATATGTATTTAAGTAAACAGATGCTTATTGAATTTGAATGTAAAAAAGATATTGAACTTTCATCACCTTATGATGAGCTAGTATATAAATGTATTAATGAGTTATTAATAAATGCGTTTAAGCATTCTAAAGGTTACAACACTAATATTAGTCTGAAAGTAGAAAAAAATATAATTTACTTAACAGTTACAAACGTTGGAGATTATATAAAAGATAAAGATAAAATTAAAGAAGGCAATATAGGATTAAATATTCTAAGACTTAATTTAAAACAATACAGAGGCGTATTTGAATATAAAATATTTAAAAATAATGAAGAATTAGAAGAATCATATGTACAATTTAAAATAAAAATTCCATTAGATAGGAGAGTTATAAATGAAAATTTTGTTAATAGAAGATCATAAGATGGTAGCTACTTCCTTAAAAATGAGTTTAGAAACAGAACAATCTATTTCTGTAGATGTAATAGACTGTATTGAAAAACTTAATACAGATAAATCAATTCTTAGTTATGATCTATTACTAATAGATATTAATTTGACAGGAATAGAAGGAACAATAAATGGCTTAGATGTGGCTGAAGAATTGATTAATAAATATGAAGATATAAAAATCGTAATTTTAACAGCGTATAAATTAGACTTCTATATTAAAAGAGCTAAAGAAATTGGATGTAAAGGATTTATTTCTAAAGAAGAAGAGACAAGTAAACTAATAGATGATATAAAATCTATAGCTCTTAAAGGTAAAGCGATCTTTCCAGAAGAAAATCATATGTTAGAACCATTAACAAAAAGTGAACTTCAAATAGTTAAACTATATTCAAACGGATTATCAAGGAAAGAGTTAGCTAAAGAAGTAAATACAAATGTAAGAAGTCTGGCAGTATCTTTATCAAGAATATATCAAAAGTTAGGCGTTAGAAATTACCAAGAAATGATAGATAAAGTGCGTGAATTAGGATATGTTGATTCATTTTAGAGACAAGCATTAGAAATTTAGAATTCTAGTGCTTTTTTATTGTACACTTTAGCATGAATAAATCATCAGCTATGCTGGTGGTAGGAAAATAAACTTTAGCTTAAAGTAAAAACTCCCGTGATAAACTATATATGTTACTGGCAGTATCATAAATAGAATAGGGAGGTATCATAGATGGATAAAATAGTTTATCACATATATCTTGGGATTGTAAATATCACATAATATTTGCTCCAAAATACAGAAGACAAGTAATATATGAAAGATTAAAAAAAAATATAGGAAAAATTTTAAGGAATCTATTTGATAGAAAAGGAATATATATAATAGAAATAGAATGTTGTTCAGACCATATTCATATGTTGTTTGAGATTTAACCAAAATACAGATATCTCAAATAACGGGTTATTTAAAAGGAAAAAGTGTTCTAATAATATTTGATAGACACACGAATTTAAAATATAAAAATGAAAATATATATTTTGGGTGTAGAGGATATTATGTAGACACAGTAAAAAAATGCTAAAAAGATACAAAAATATATAAAAAATCAATAAAAAGAAGATCTCATGGAAGACCAAATAAGTATTAAAGAATATGTAGACTAATTTACGGGTAAGCAAGAGAACAAAATCAAAAAATGAATTGCTAGGATAATTCACCTATGGAGAATTTCTTCGGGATATAAAAAAAATTTACTATGGCAAAACATTTAAATCATTTAACGAACCAAAAAACAATAGAAGAATATATAATATTACAACGAAGAAAGAATAAAGACAAAACTTGGATATTTAAGTCCGATTGAATATAGAAAATTAAATGCAGATTAGCTATGATTTTTCCTAGGGGAAATCTTTAGGACAAAAAACCAGAGACAAATATTTCTAGTTGTCTCTGGTATAAAGTCCAACTTTTTGGGATCACCTTATTAAGTCGGTGGTTATGATTTATTATATATTTTTACATAGACATAATATCATTTTTATAAATTATTCTCAATGGAACATAAAAAATTAGATGTTAGAAAAATATTCACAAAAGTTAGCAGATTTATAAATTTATTTAAGTTACAATGCAACCAAGTAGATAAGAAAAGTAAGATTAGGGTTTGGGGATAATCCTCAATAATTGAAAATTAAGAACATCGGAATAAGGATTGCAGTAGGTAGTAGTTTAAATTCAAACCAAGGAGTACAAACATGAAAATTGATAAATATATAAATGATATTAAAAGTCATATGATTGGTGAAAATTTTTTCAGGCTAGGTAAAGCATTCAGGACATTTAATAATTTTTACTTTTTGGATACAGGGACAGGGAAAGTATTTCAAGTAAGTGAACCAACTTATAGAATCTTGGACTGTATCTTTAAAACTAATTCACTGGAAAAAATAAAAGAGATAGATATGGATGAAGATTTAATGGAAAAAGCCTTAGTTGAAATATGCTTGGAGATGAAGAAAAATAATTTGTTCTTAGCACCAGTAATTTCAAGAGAAAACATTGTTGGAAATCATATGAACTTAGAAAAAAATTTATCGAGCGAAATGAGTTCAGTTACACTAGAACTGACTGAAAAATGTAACTTGCGTTGCAAGTATTGCATATATGGGGAAACGAATGAGAACTACAGATGTTTTGGCAGTAAAGATATGTCATTTGACACAGCAAGAAAAGCAATAGATTTTTTGATGGAACATTCTAAAAGAGATAAAAAAGTTTATATTGGGTTTTATGGAGGAGAACCTCTACTGAAGTTTGATTTAATTAAGGAGATTTGTGAATATACAGAAACGAATTTCCCTGATAGAGAAATAATGTATTCTATGACAACAAATGGAACTCTGATTAATACTGAAATAGCAAAATATTTAGCGTCTAAGAGGAATCTCTCGTTAGTTATCAGCCTAGATGGTCCAGAAGATATTCATGATTCAAATAGAGTTTTTATAAATAACAGAGGTTCATTTTCAGAGACAATGAAAGGACTGGAAAAATTTGTAAAATATAAAAACTTATTAGACGGGACTCATTTCTTTCTAGTAAGTAGTGTGCTAACACCACCCTATAATAATGAAAAAATAGAAAAGATTGATAAATTTTTTAATAAAATGGCGGAAAAATATTGTTTTGGATTTTTGACCTCATATGTATCTAGAACAACTAAGGAAGAAGACTATGTTCCAATAATTATGAGAGAAGAAAATCAATGGGAAGATAATTTAAATGATTATTGGGTTTATGATCCATTAAACATCTGGACTTTGGCAAATTTGGATAGAGATCCTTTTTTAAAGAAAACTCTTGTTAAAGAATCGTTAATTGGTATTCACAGAAGAAATATATCCGATTCCCCAATTAGCTATTATTCTCTAAATGGATGTTGTGTTCCAGGTGGTAGACGATTATATGTTACGGTAAATGGCGAATATCTTCCATGTGAAAGAATAGGAACGACACCATATATAGGCGATGTAAATAGAGGCCTAGATATAGAAAAGATAAAGAAAGAATATATTGATAAATTTATTGATGAAGAAATAAGATATTGTGGAGAATGTTGGGCAATAAATTTGTGTAATAATTGTTATATAGACTGTTTTGATGATCACGGGATTAATTTTTCCCATAGACATGAGCTTTGTAAAAACACTAGAGGTATTTTATGTGAAAATTTGTCTATATACCATGAAATTTTAGAAAAAAATCCTGAAATAATCAATGGTCTAAATGATATTATAATTGAATAAAATAATTAAAAAGGAGGGAGTAAAGTGAAACAAATTAATCCAATAGGAAGGAAGCCAGGAGATTCTATTTATCCTATGGCTTGTTTCTGCTCATCAGATGGATCAAATGATGGTGGAGTAGCGAATTTTAACTCAGCAAAAGGTAAAGATACCTGCAGCCATTGCGGTTGTTATTGTGATAGCTATGGGTTACCTTTTCAAGTAAATACTGGCACATATAAAAGCAACGCATCGTATACTGACAGAACCTCATCAATATAATATGCAAGAAGTTAAATTATTATGTAGGTTAAGATATAGGTAGTAAGCAATTATAATAAGATCATGGTTATTTCAAGTTTTCAGAGCATACATATTGTTTTTCATATGTATGTTCTGTTTTTGAATTGGCTTATTGAATAGGAGAACTTTATATGAATAGAAATAAATTAATTAATATAATATTTTATATAAGTGGATTGGTATATTTATGTATATTAATTATGCTTTTATTTAAAGGGTTTTGGAAAAGAATGGATTCACAATCTATAAATTTAATTCCATTTAAAACAATATTTAACTACATAACTCTAATTGCTAGTCCTAAATTTGGATTTTCCGTAGAAAATATTGTTGGCAATATTTTATTATTTTTGCCCATGGGGATTTATTTAAATGTAATAACAGATCGGAATAAATTAAGTTTAACCATTATCATTTTGATTAGTATTTTAGTGGAAGTTATTCAATATTTGTTCAATCTTGGCATTTTAGATATTGACGATATTATATTGAATTCTATTGGTGGATTTATAGGAATAAAGACTTATAATTTTCTACTAACTAAATTCAAAACTAGAGATAAAATAAAAAGAATCACTATAGCAGCTTCTATCATGATATTTATTTTGATATGCGTTGTTTTATTCTATCAAAATATATATTTATAGTAAGAGAGTATGGGTTAATATAAATGAATATAACTTATTAAAATATGGGCAACTAAATATTTTACGGAGACATAATGTATGTTATGAGAATATATATTTATAAATAAATGGATGATTTAATTAATCTTTATTAAAGAATAAAACTTGAAATTATTCAATTATTACACTTATTGAACTAGTATCAACTATTATCCAAGTGATATCTACAATTATTTTAGCTTATTTTTGAATAAAGAATTAAAGGAAACAAGAATAGAATCATCTCAGTGAGAAATGTATCGCAAAGAAGACAATCTAAGATATTTGATGTACTAAAAGTTATGATAGGGGATTTCAATATGTGTAAGAACAGGTTCAAAACAAATATATTTTCAAATTTAAGCAAAATATTCAAATGTATTATGAACTTAGATAGCAAATATATTTTCATTTCTTTTGTATATACTATAATAGGTGGGGTACTACCATCATTATCTATCATTACTATGCAAAGAATCATTAATAAAATACAAACTGGGAGTGATTTGAAAAGTACTGCTTTAATTATTTTTTTATATCTAGGTATAGAAATATTTTCGATAATTTCAAGTAATATTATTTCCTATTATAATTCAAGCTTTAGTTTAAAATTTTCATTAAAATCATCAGAGAGGATTTTGTTTAAAGCTTCAAAGCTTTCTTTGTCTGATTATGAAAATAGTAAAACTTATGATTTAATAAATAGGGCTCAAAATGGAGGTGGAACTAGGCTATTAGATTATTATTTTGAGTTTACAAATATTATAAAACAGTTTATAACTTTGATATCATACTTATTAATTTTATTAACTTTTAGATTTTGGTTGGTATTCGCAATAATAGTTCTACCTTTTGTGCGATACATTATAAGCAATAATTATAATCGGAAAAGCTTTAATATTATAAAAAAAAGAACTAATGAACAAAGAAAAAATTGGTATATTACATATCTATTAACATACGGGAGTTTTTTTAAAGAATTAAAGATATTTAATTTATTCAATTATTTCATTAAAAAATATAGAAACTTTAATGAAAAATTTAATGATGAAGATTTACAACTTTCTAAAGATAGAACTATCACAAATAGTTTTTTATCGTTATTAGATATAATTATTGATGGAATGTTGTTATTTTATATTTTGAAGATGGGAATAGATGGAAACATATTAATAGGTAGTGTAATGATGTATGTTAGTACATTAACCGATTCAAAGGAAGGCATTTCTATGATACTTACGGGGATTTCAAATCTTATAAATGAAAGCTTATTTATAGATCAATTATTTGAGTATTTAAATTTACCTGAGGAAAATAATAGCGGAAAAATTAAAATAGACTTGATAAAATCTATTGAATTAAGGGATGTTTCATTTAAATACGAGAATGATGATAAATATGTATTAAAAAATATCAATTTAAAGATTAATGGAGATGAAAAAGTTGCACTCTTAGGAGTAAATGGAAGTGGTAAGACAACTTTAATTAAACTAATTATGGGATTTTATCAAAATTATGAGGGCGAAATTTTAATTAATGAAATTAATCTTGAGTTAATAGATAGGTTATCCTTATTAGATAGAATATCGACTTTATTTCAAGATTTTGCTAAATATGAAACGACATTAAGGAAGAATATAGCATTTGGCAACCTCGAAATATTAAATAAAAATGAAGATTTAAATATTATATTAAATAAATTTAAAATAAATGACATGCTTAATGAAAATGAAATTGAGTTAGACACTCAACTTGGGTCATTATTTGATAATGGGATAAACTTGTCAATGGGACAATGGCAAAAAGTAGCTTTAGCAAGAGCATTTACTAAAAATTCTGATTTATATATCTTAGACGAGCCAAATGCATCAATGGATTTGATTACTGAGTATGAAATATTTGAACTCTATGAAAGCATATTAGAAAATAAAATGGGTATCATAATTATTCATAAACTGAACAATATAACTAAAATTGTGGATAGGATAATAGTTTTAGATGAGGGAGAATTAGTTGAATCTGGAACACATGAAAATTTAATTAAGAATAACAAACTGTACTATAGGTTATATAATTTAAATAAGATTTAGAAAAGAACTTTCTCAAAAGCTAAATACTAATGTGAGAAGTTTATCAGTTACCATATCTAGGATATATCAAAAGTTGAATGTGAGAAATTATCAAGGAATGGTAGATAGAGTAAGAGAGCTAGGATATATTAATCCATTTTAAAGAAAAATATTATATAGAAAATACATTGAATAATAAAATTAGATCAGAGATATTAGAATATTTTAACTTGTATCTCTTTTAATTTGTATAAAAATATGTATAAATTTACGTTAATCTATATGCGTTAGTTAATTTTATGCACAAAAGTTAGCTGAAAAAATGGTATCTAGATATAAAATTATAAGTGATGATTAAATTGTAAATAGTAATAACATTAAAAAATTTTGAAAGGTGAGTGAGATAATGAATTATTCAAGCAAAATTAAAACAAAAGAACAAACAGTAACTCCACTTAACGTATGTAAATTTGTTTGCGTACAAACATGTAGGTATAGCTGTACAGCTAAAAATGCAGCAGATCATCCAAGATTTGGAAGTAAAAATTTAATTAACAAAAATGATAAATAATACTAATTATAAAATAGGAAAAGAAATTAATATTTGGAAAGATGGTATTGCACAAACATTAACATTTATTGTAACTGAGGATTGTAATTTAAGATGCAATTATTGTTATATTACACATAAATCTTCAAACAAAAAAATGTCATTTGATGTAGCTAAGAAATTTATTGATTATGTACTATCAGAAGAAATGATAAGACCCAAAGGAGTTATATTAGATTTTATAGGTGGAGAGCCACTACTTGAAATAAAACTAATTGATCAAATATGCGACTATTTTAAATTAAAAACATATCTACTAAATGATGAATGGTTTTGGGATTATAGGATTAATGTAACAACAAATGGGATCAATTATGCTAGTAAAGACGTTCAAGATTTTATAAAGAAAAATCAAGGGAAACTCGAGATTGCAATTACGTTAGATGGTACTAGAGAAAAACATGATATGCATAGAATTTTCCCAAATGGTAAAGGTTCTTATGATGAAATAATAAAAAACATAGAATTGTACAAAAATCAATTTCAAGCTTCGACTAAAGTAACATTTGCAAGTAAAGATTTGAAATATTTAAAAGATAGTATAATTCATTTATGGGAATTAGGAATATCTGATGTAGCAGCAAATGTAGTATTTGAAGATGTTTGGCAAGATGGAGATGAAAAGATTTTTGAAGATCAGTTAATTGAATTGGCAGACTATATCCTGGAAAATAGACTATTTGATAAATACTCCTGTACTTTGTTTGATGAATCTATAGGGTTACCAAACAGTGAAGAGATATTAGAAACTACTTCATGTGGTGCTGGAAAGATGATAGCAGTAGGTCCAGGAGGATCATTATATCCTTGTATGAGATATAAAGACTATTCACTAAACAATAAGAAAGAAATTACAATTGGTGATGTAGAAAATGGTATAGATTTTGATAAAATAAGACCTTATTACCTAATAAATACCAAGCTTCAATCAGACGATGAATGCCTTAATTGTGGGATTGCAAGTGGATGTACTTCATGCTTTGGTCATAATTATGACTCAGCCAATAGTAATACAAATTTTCAAAAAGCTAAGTATATTTGTAAAATGCATAAAGCAAGAGTTAGAGCAAATAATTATTATTTTGCGGAAATTTATAATAGGTATGGAATTAAAAGAGAAGTTAATAATGAAGGAAGAGATAAACTTTATTTTCTGTTGTCTAATTCACCAGTAAGAACTTGTGCTAGTAGTGAAAATAGAGGTGGAACTACTATTATGTCTATTGAAACTATAATACAAGGATTAGAATATGCTAGAAATAATTTCTTAAGACCAGTATTTATACACAATAAAAATGGATTATCGTTTGATATTAAAAAAATCAATTTAAAAGGACATAATATTTTACATATTTGCTCAGTAAAAAATCAAATAGATATAAGAAGAATAACTGATAATTACATACTCGTACTTGAAGCAGATAAGGACGAAAAAAATATTCAAAATATGGACTTTGAAAAAAACATTATATTAAATATTTCATTTAGAGATATAAGCAATATGAATAGAATTGTAACGAGTATCTTTGAGAAAACTGATAGGATTAATCTCAATATATTAGATTTTGATAAACAATTCGATCTTATATTATATGAAAAACAGCTCAAAAAAATTTCTGAATATATTTATCAAAAGTTTGTCAGTGAAGGCGTGATTAAAGAGCTAAATATGATAACTGATGAATTATTTATGAGAGAAAAAGAATTATGCGATAGTGGTTTAAATTCTTTTACACTTTCAAGTAATGGAAAATTTTATATCTGTCCAGAATTTTATTTTAACTCACCATTAGATGATATTGGTAATTTAAAAGATGGAATAAAGGAAAAATATAACAGTCATTTATATTCGGAAGAATATTCTCCTCTTTGCAATAAATGTAGTATTTGCCATTGTAATTCTTGTAGTTTCGAAAATTATATAAATACAAATGAAGTTAATATACCGCCTAAGAATTCATGTGTAAAATCTAGCATTGAATATAGAGTATCTTATGAATTACAGAAAAAATTATCAAAGTTAATGGACTTTGATAGATATATAAAACCATTAAATTATTTAGATCCATTTGTTGATGTTTTAGAAAAAAATCCTGTAAATGGAATTTTAAATAAAAAATACTTGGAGGATAACTAAGTTGAAAGAAGTTGGAACATTAACACAGGAAGAATGTAGTCATATAGAAGAGCTTCTTGAAAAGAAAATAGCTTTAGAAAACCTGTTGAAAATTTTATTTGAAAGTCAAAAAATTTATAAAAAAGTAAATAGAGATTATAAGAATATAGTAGAAGAATATGAGAAATGGTGGAGAGATACATCCGATAAATATATGTGGGAAAGTACTGAAAATTCTTTTTGGTCAATTGATTTTAAATCTAGAAAAGTATATTTAGTAGATGAATAATATGTATAATTGGCGTGAACATAAAATAATAATTGACAAATTTATATTATCACAGAAAAAGAAAATTATATATTTAATAATAGTCATACTATTAGGAATAATTGCAAGTATGGCGATTCCTTATATATTTGGAAAAATTATTGATTTAATAGTAATAAAAGATTTGCAATTAGTATTAAAGTTTATTCTTATAAGTCTATCTTTAAATATATTTCAAAGTTTAAGCAGTATTTTGGAGGAATGGATAGGAAATATATTATCTGTAGATTGTTCAAATAGTATAAAAGAAGCGATGTTCTCTAAAATATTAGATACGAGATGTGAATTTTTAAATTTGTATAGTGAAGGAGAACTTGTAAGCAGAATAGAAAATACAGGTGATAAAATTGTCAGTTTCTATATAGATTTATTTTCAAGCATAGTAATGATCATGTTTAGCATCATTATATTTGTCTATATTATGATTAGGATATCATTAAAGTTATTTATAATTGCAATTATATTACTTCCGTTGACCTACGTAATTAACTATATATTCAAAAGGACTATTATTAGTAAACAAAGATATGCACAAAAGTTAGCAGATTTTTGAATTTGTTTTAGTTATCATATGATTAGGAAGGCGAGAAAAGTTAAATTGGAGTTTGGGGATACTCCTCAACAAGTAAGAATTAAGACAATTAAGGTAAAAATAACAAGCTATTAATTTTCTATGAGTGCATATGCACTTGCTGTGTTTGCTATATTAGCTACACTAAACTAATTATTTTTAATGATTGAGGAGGACATGAAATGGCAAAAATGTATTCAGTTGGAGCTGGGGTTAAAGAGTGGAAAAATGGCATATCACAAAATATAACTTTTGTTGTAACAGAAGATTGCAACTTAAGATGTAAATATTGTTATATTTGTCATAAAAGTCCTGGAAAATCAATGAGCTTTGAGGTCGCTAAAAAATTTATAGATTATATTCTTAGTGATGAAATTTATAGACCAGAAGCAGTGGTTCTTGATTTTATTGGTGGAGAACCTTTATTAGAAATAGAATTAATTGATAGAATATGTGATTATTTTATAGTATCAGCTTATAACAAAGGCTCATCATGGTGGTGGAATTATAGAATTTCAATGACCACAAATGGTATAAATTATGATTCTGGGAAAGTTCAAGCATTTATAAAAAAATATTATGAAAAGTTAAACATTTCTATAACCTTAGATGGTAATAAGGAAAAACACGATTTACAAAGAGTATTTCCAGATGGTAGGGGTTCTTATGATTTCGTTAAGAAAAATATGGATTTATTATTAACACAGTTTACTGGGGCAACTAAAGTAACATTCGCGAGTGATGATCTTCCGTTTTTGAAAGATAGTATTATTGAGTTGTGGAATAATGGAATAACTGAAGTTGCTGCAAATGTTGTTTTTGAAGATGTATGGAAAGATAATGATGACAAGATTTTTGAACAACAATTAATAAGTTTAGCAGATTATATTTTGGAAAATAAACTATATAACAGATATTCTTGCACTTTATTTGATGATTATATTGGAGAGCCTTATTCAAAAGAACAGTTAAGTATGACAAGCTGTGGGGCTGGGAAAATGATAGCAGTCGATGGATATGGTAAAATATTTCCTTGCATGAGATATAAATCGTATTCTTTAAATCATCATGAAGAATGGGTTATTGGAGATGTGGATAATGGAATAAATTTTGAAAAATTAAGACCTTTTATAGGAGCTACAATAGCATTACAGAGTGATGAAGAATGCCTGAATTGCAATGTAGCTACGGGGTGTAGTTTTTGCTTAGGATTAAATTATGATGAAGCTAAAACTCCAACAAACTATGAAAGAAATAAATATATTTGTAAAATGCATAAAGCTAGAGTTAGAGCTAATAATTATTATTTTTCAAAGTTATATAATTTGTTTGGCATTGAAAGAAAAAATTTCAAAAATGAACAGTATAAATTGTATTTTCTTTTGAGTAACAACTACATAAACTATTGTTCAGAAGATGCAGGATCTAATAAAAGCATTCAATACATGGATAAAGAAATTATAAGAAAAGGGCTTGAGTTTGCATATAAAAACTTTATGTCCCCTGTTTTTGTACATGATAAAAACAGTATTAAGATTAGATGGGAGGAGTATTATGACAATTTTAGAATACTGCATATTATTCCTTATAGTTTGAAGAAACAAATACCAAAGGAATTTAAGAATATACTTTTTGTATTGGATGATTCATGTGATATTAATGATGAATTTTTAAGTAATTGTATATTGAATATAGATTCTTCCAAGATATTAGATATGCATAAAAAAGTAATACACGTTTTAAAATTTGTTGATAGAGTTAATATAAATATTGTAAATTTTAAGAAAAATTTTGAAATTGAGACTTATAAGAACGAGTTAAAGATAATTTCTGAATTTATTGCGAAAGAATTTAGAAAAACTAATAAATTGAAAGAGGTTAATGTAATAACAGACGATATATTTATAAATGAATTTTGTAATTGTTCAGCTGGAGATAAGAGCATAACATTATCTCCAAAAGGAAACTTTTATGTTTGCCAAGGGTTTTATTCAAAAGAACCTAATAATATAATTGGAGATGTTGAAAATGGTCTAAATAACTTTTGTAATAAGCAATTATTTACTATGAATTATGCTGCATTATGCAGAGAATGTAATGTATTTCATTGCTCATTCTGTGTATATAATAATTATAAAGAAACTGGAGAAGTAAATATTTCATCGTCTTTTCAGTGTATAAAATCTCATGTTGAAAAAGAAATTGGAGATCAATTAAAGCAAGAGTTAGAGATTGCAAGAGAGCAGAAAAAGAATATAGACAATAAATATTATAGGGATAATATTGAAAGAATAATGGAGTTAAATAATTTAGCCAAGAGGGGAATTTTAAAAAACATTGTGGAGGTGTAGAAAATGAAAAAAGTAGGAATGGTCACAGATAAAGAAAAAGATGAAATCGAAGAACTTTATGACAAAAAAATAGCTATTGAAAAATTATTAAGTTTAGCGACATCTAATAACAATAATGAACTATACGGAAAAGCTATTGAGGATTATACTAAGGTTAATAAAAAATTTGATGAATGGTGGGCTAAAATGGGAGAAAAATACCAATGGCAAGGCAATGAGAACGGGCAATGGAGTATTAATTTTGATACATGTGAGGTATTTCTAATATAAATGGTTGAGACCAATTTTTTAAAAATAAGCCGAAATATATATAAAACATTTATTACTCAAGAAAGGTTAAAAATGTTTATACTAATCGCAATAATATTCATGGGGATATTATCAAATAGTATAGAACCGTATATATTTGGTAAAATAATAGATCAAATAACAGTATTAAATATATATGAATTAAAAAAATATATTTTAAGTTATTTTTTTATAAGTCTCATATCATTAGTTTTAAGTATTTTAGAGACCATATATGCTCAAAATTTAATTATAAATATAACTAATAATTTAAAAAGTATGGTTTTTAAAGATGTTTTAAAAATTAGAGTTAAAAATTTAGAGAAAAAAGAGCGTGGAGGACTATTTGAACGTTTGGAAGGCGATACTCAAAAAGTGATATCCTTTTACATAGATGTGGTTTCAAGTAGCATAGTTATAATAGTTAACTTAGCTGTTGCAACATATTTTATGCTAAAAATATCTTTTAAACTAGCCATGTTTTCCATGCTATTTATACCAATTTCTTTTTTAATTAACATATATTTTAAAAGGAAGAAAACAATTATACAGATGGAATTAAAAAAATTTTATGATAAATATATTGGTTTTGCGATGTTTTCTATTTATCATATTGAAGATTATAAAGTATATAGATTAGAACAAAATTCATTAAATAAATTTAATGAATACTTAATTAAGTATAAGCATATATTGATGAAGGATGTTAAAAACCATCAATTGTCAGAAGGATTAAAAGATTTTTTTTCAATAGTATTCAATATAGGGAATTTATATTTAGCTAGTAAGTTTATTTTTAAGAAGAATTTAACGATAGGTCTATATATAGCTTTTAATAGTTATGCTGTAAAATTATTTTCTGCGATAAATAATATAATGAATTTAAACATGGATGCAGGTGGAGTAATTGTAAGTATAGAAAGATTAAATAATATTATAAGTGAAGAAAAAGAAGAAAATCCTATAAATAATGTTAGTATAAAAACAACAGATGTCTCAATACTTTTAGAGAAACTTAGTTTTGGTTATGAAAAAAATAAAGTTTTAAGAGAAGTAAATTTAAAAATTTATAGACATGGTTTATATTCTATTGTTGGTGAAAACGGATGTGGTAAAAGTACATTGTTAAAATTATTAGTAAAATTTTATGATAGGGATTCGGGAAAAATTTTCATAAATAATCAAGATATTGATTATTTAAAATATGAGGAGATTAGAAAAAACATATTATATATACCAAAGGAAAATTTTATATTGAATGAAAGTATATATGATAATTTAACAATAGCGGATGATAAAATATCAATTAAAGAAGTAGAAAAGGCATGTAGAAAAGTAGATCTTCATGACACAATAATAAAAACTTACAATGGATATAATAGTATTTTAGGAACAAATGGAATTAATTTTTCAAGTGGACAAGAACAAAAACTTATGTTAGCACGAATTCTTTTAAGTAAAGCACCGATAATTATTATAGATGAAATAACTGCGAATTTGGATGGATATGCAGAAAAAGAAGCTATAACTATAATACATGAAATCTCAAAAACAAAAATAGTCATAGCAGTTACTCATAGTTTAAATGTTGCTAAAGCTAGTGATGGAGTGTTTGTTTTAGATAATGGCTATATTGATAATTATGGAGACCATTTAAGCTTAATACAATCATCAGAAATGTATAAAAAGCTATTTGAGAACTATAATTCAATCAAATAATAGTTTATTATAAATAAATTTCAAGGAGGTGTAAAAATGAATAATTACGAAAGTAAGATAAGTGTATCTAATGATAATATATTATTTTCAGGATGCACGGGATGTAAAGGGAGCTGTAAGGGAGCTTGTACAGGTAGTTGCAGAGGAAACTGTTCAGGAAATTGCAAAGGTTCTTGTGTAAGCAAATCAGCATGGAGTTAATTTTTTAAAAATTTTTTAGGAGGACAGTTTATGAGTACGTATAGTAGTAAAATAAGTGAAAATAATACAGAAAATGTTGCAATGTTTACATGTGGATTAACTTGTAAAGATGGATGCAGATACAATTGTTACGGACATTGTTCAGGAGATTGTTCTGGGTCTTGTAAATCAGACTGTATGTATTCATGCAGTAGTTCATGTAGTGGTAAATCTAAGTAATTTTTTATTGAAATTAATGTGGGTATTTTATTAACATTTTATATGTTTATAAAATTATCTGCATTAATTTCAATTGTAATAAGGTATTATTGATGTATTTAACGAAATTATTTTTAAAAACTAACATAAAAGAAAAAGATTGTATATCTGTGTTACTTATCGGGGCTTTAACGGTAATGGTATTCAATATATTACCTATGGTTCTACAATCAATATTTTATTCCTTTGATAAATATGGTGCATTTCTGATGGAATATTATACATATAAAACGATTATAAAGTTTATAAAAATTATCTTCATAGGATATTTTTTATACGCATACTTTAATTTTATTAAAAGTAGAGGGGATTTATTCTATCTTTATAAACTCTTTGGGTCCGATATGTTAGAAATAATAGAACTAAATTTAATATTTGGATTTATTGTTTATATTTTGAACATATTATTAGGTTCTATACTTCTATATTTTTCTACTAGAATTTTTTATATAGTGATTAATTCAATATTTAATATAAACACATTTCCTAATAATATAAATTTTTCTGTGTATATGAACACCATTATAATATGGGGGATACTTATTCTATTAGCATCTGTATACAATAGTGCATATATATTTTTAAATGGTGGAGAAAAGCTTTACATAAAGAGTAAAGTAGATAAAAAAAGTATTAATAAAAATTATAAAAAAGAAAAAATATTTGCTATCCTACTTATAGTTATTAGCATTACTTTCATAAGCTTGTATTCCTTAAGGATTATTTCTTTTGAAATAGGAATTATGGTTTCTTTATTTTCATTTGTCTTAGGTTATACAATTTTAATTAATAGGTATATCTTTAATTATCCATTGAAACTTCGTAAGAATAATAAAGTTTTGGATGGTATAGCATTAGAAAGTAGTTTGAATAGATCTATAAAATTAAATAAAATTATTGTAAACTCGAATACCATAAGTGCTTTTATTCTTATGTATGTATTCAGTATATTTTTACTTTCGTATTGGGGTAGCGTTTCAGATAATGATATTGAGAAGCCATATATTTATGATGCTTTAATAATTGCTAACAATAAAGAAGATATTGAAGAATTAAATATTGATTTCGAAAAAGTAGAAAAGTCAGTGATATTTCCTTCTTATACTGTGCAGCTAGGAGTTAATGAATATAATGTAACTTCTGAAACTTTTTATAATAAGATACTTGATGAAAAATTACATTTAAAAAACGGACAAGGGAAACTTATTGAAACAACATCAAATAATGATAACTGGATTATTTATGAAGGAGAAAAAAAGAATTTTCATGTAAGTAGTAATGGAAAAAATAAAGATATACTAATAAATTCTTTAGATGGTAGATATGTATTTAGAGGTTTAGTTGAATGGGATAATTGGCTAATACTATCAGATGAAGATTTCAGAGAACTAATTCCAGAAAATGAGGACAACATACATTACTCAGAATTAATTAGATATGACAAAGATTATCGAAATCTATTAACGAATGAAATAAGTAACAAAGTAAAAGACAATGAAAAAGTACATGTATATTATAAGGATGTAATCGTAAATTTATTAAAAGGCTCTCAAAAATTAATGGTTATTATAGTGGCTTTAATTGTGCTTGCTATAAAAGGCTTTATATTATATTTGTATGAAATTAAAATAAAGAACGATTCTAATTCTATTTTTGAAAAGTATAAATTATTAGACTTACTTGGAATGGGAAATAGTCGATATAGACTGTTACGTAAGGAAATATTTTTAATGTATTTTAAGCCAGCAATTATTACTTATTTTGTAGTACCATTTATTGCTATCTTTCCTTTTTTTATAGATGTTGAAACAGAAAAATCAGTCACAAGTTTTTTAGAGCTTACAAAATTTGGTGTTAATGGTTTTGGATGTATATTAATAATATTTATTGTGTTTGATATAATCGTATATTTGAAAATTTCAAGAAATGTTATAAAAAATTTAAAATCAAACCGAATAGAGGTGAATGATTAAATGGATGAAATTATTAAAGTTGAAAATTTAAGTAAATCATATGGACAGAAGGGAAAAGGAGCTTATTGTCAAAAGGTATTAGACAATTTAAATTTAGACATTTATGGCGAAGACTTTATAGCAATTATGGGACCTTCAGGGAGTGGAAAAAGTACTCTCCTAAAAATAATTGGGCTAATTGATAATAACATAGATTCGGGAGATGTTTTCTTTTTAGGAAAAAATATCAAGAAAATGAATTTTTCTGAAGTTGCAAAATTTAGAAGAGAAAAAATTGGATATGTTTTTCAAGATTTCAAAATATTGCCATCAATTACCATATTGGATAATATTGTATTACCAAACTTAATAGCTAAAAAATCTCTGGAAGAAGCTAAAGAGAAAGCGTTAAGATATTTAGATGAATTTGAAATAAGCAATATATGTAATAAATACTCATATGAAATTTCTGGTGGAGAACTCCAAAGGGTTGCTATAATTAGATCATTAATGAATGATCCGGATATTATTTTTGCCGATGAACCCACAGGAAATTTGGATAGTGATAATACAGAACAGATAATTAGAATGCTAAAATACTTAAATGATAATTTTGGGAAGACAATAGTTATAGTAACACATAATAGCGAATTTATTAAATATGTAAAAAAGGTGTTTATTTTAAAAGAAGGTAAATTAACGCTAAGTTATTAAAAAGTAAACTATCATACAATGGAAGCTTTATTAGTAATTAAAAATTGAGATATAAATGATAGTGTGAAAAGTTTTGTGTATCAGGCTCCTGATAGGTGTATGTTGAGAAAATTAGTAGATCTTCTAGTTCTCTTTCTTTTAGTTGATTTAAGAGTAACAGCCAGTATTTGCTTGATTCGTTTTCGCCAATTCCACATGTCTAATATTTCTTTAAATCCTTCTAAATAGTATCATAGAGCTATATAAGCTGCTTTTTTTTACAATTATATTGTTTTCTCTCACATGGTAGTGGATATTATCGAGAAAATTATTGGATAAAGTTGTTCTAATGATATATTTTACCATTTTTTAATGGTTAGTAGTATTTTGTTTAGTCTTGTTTCCGGTCTTTTTTTACCATAAAAATTCCTCCTAACTATTATTATCTTATCAGGAGGAGTTTCTATACACAAACTATTTTACTGCTGCCTTATATAGACAGAATCAAATTTATAAAAAGTTTTAATAAAATTCAGTTGTATTGTTTAAACACTTTTGAAATTAGTTTTTAATTTTATATCTTTCTTGTAATAATTTTCATAGTTTTTCCTATACTGAACAAGGTCAGAAAATTGTTCTTTATTTAAAGAATACTCTTGCATAAGGGTGTTCTTTTTTTCTTGCAATCTATCGAGATTTGATAGTATTTCTTTTGTATTTGGTAATTTTTTATATTTTTCTAAAATTTCTTTAGCGGCTATTTTATAGACGGAAAGTTCGCTATAATACTCCTCTGCAAATTGCTTATCTTCAGGATTTTTCTTGTGGTATTTATAGATTTCACGATACTTATTTATAGTATTTATATTTTCCATATCTTGGGATAAACTCTTCATCTCAGTTTCAATTTTCTTTATTTTATCTAATAAGTCTTTTCTATCATTAGCAGATTTTTTAATTAGATCATCAAGTTGAGTGATTGAATTAATTCCTTGTTCTCTAAGTTTAATTATTGAATCAGCCATTGTTTTGATATTATGTTTTCTTGCCCAAACTTCATAACCTTTAGAGGATTGAGCTTTTTCATTAGTAGATATATCAATAACATTTCCTACACGCTTTTTAATAGGATTAGCTTTATTTTTAATTGCTAAATCTATTCTTTCTTTGATTTTTTCTTCGGTATAATCTTCTCCGATAGTCTTAGCTCTTGTAAATCTTTGCTTATCTTTATGGCGAAAAGCGATGTGTTTACCAAACTTAATTTCATAATCAAGAGATTTCATATTTTCTAAAAATTCTTCCCACGATTTAGACTTATTAATCATTCTGTCTATATCAAATTGCAGTTTAGATTTCCAGGAATTTCCTTTCTTGTTTTGGTCATATTCGTACCAAGATTTACCAGCAGTTTTATATTTTCTTTTGTAAGCTTCATAATATTTATCAATGACTGAAAGCTTATTTTCTTTACATAATTCATCGCTTTGATACCTGATTTTATGGTAAGTTTTTTTGTTAGATTGGTAGCATTTTCCAGTCTTGTAATTAACATTATTAAAAATAATATGGTTATGGATATGCCCTCTATCTATATGAGTTGCAAGAACAAATTCATAATCTTCTTTTAAAATTTTCTTACATAATTCCATTCCAATTTCGTGAGCTTTTATAGGATCAACCTCTCCTGGTAGAAAAGATTGGATTAAATGTCTAGCCAAAACTGTACCCTTAGTATCATTATCTTCTCGAGTTTTCAAAAATTGAATATGGGCAGTAGCTGGGTGACATTTAAATGAAGATACTAAAATTTTTTCATCAGTTTTTTCACTCTTAGTAATGTAGTCTATTGCCAAATTTAGAGTTGATTTTATAGGATGTATTTTTGTAATTGCCATATTAGTCACCAGAACTTTCTTTTGATTTATTAAGAAGTAGGGAATGAATCTGCCATATTTCTTTTGATAATTTTTCTATCTGCTTATTCATAGACTCAATTTCATTTTTGTATATAACACCAGTTGTATTAGTAGCTTTTGCAATCTGGTTTATATTATTTGTTGCATTTGAAAGCAGCCATTGTAGATTTCTAAATGGTTCTAAATCTACTACGTAAATTTCTTTTTCCAATACACACTTTCTAAGAAAGTGGGACATTGTTTTACAATTTGCAAGTTTCATTTTCTTTTCAAATATTTCTTTTTCTTCTTTAGTTAGTTTTATTTCTATTCTTTCATTTCTAAATCTATTTGCCATTTCATTCTCCTTTATAAAATAAATTTCGGGGTCTTAGGGTTCTCCCTAACAAGGTAAAAATTAAAAAAAATGGAGCATTCCGTAAAGGGCTGCTCCATTAATTTTCTCGTAAGTGTACGTACACTTACTGTGCTTGCTATTAAAGTTATAAGCGTTAAGCGAGTATTAATTATTATTTAAAATTTTTATTCCTGATATAGTTGATAGCAAATTAGCATCTCTATTTATATTTTTATGTTCCAAGTTATTTAATATATATTGTTCTGTTTCTGGACTCCAATATATTTTTAATTTCTTCTTTGCTCTAGTAATTGCGGTATAGAAAATATTGTGAGTTATTCGTTCTTCGGAATCTTTAGTTATTATTATTTTTACGGAATCATACTCTAATCCTTGAGCCTTATGAATAGATATAGCATAAGAAACTTGAAATGGAATACTGGACATTGCATCGTCATCATCATCAGTGTTATTTGCTTTTTCAACATCAAAAGAAATAATAGAATTTCCTGATTCTGAAATTCCTTTAAGTTGGAGATTATATCCCCAAGCATCTAATTCATTTATTGAATATTCTAATTCTATATCAAAAGTTATTCCATTATTAACATAAGAAATATCTTTTATTATACCCTTGGCGTTATTATGAATTAAAGGGGAAAATCGATTATTCTCATTGAAAAGTACCGGATCATTAACTTTATAAGAGTTCATTTCCCAAATAAAAGGTTTATTAGGGTTTTGATTTTGTAATAGTTTATTTATGTTGTTAATTCCATAAAGCCCATCATAATTTAAGCATAAAATTATTTCATCTATATATTGTTTTTTAAATATTGAGTCATTTAACATTTCAACATTTTCATTATCAATCATAGATTCAAGAATTTCAGGATTAATTTCACGAACATTATCCCAAACTTTTTTTAATTTATCATTTGTAGTTCTATAAGAATTAGTTAAATTGAATAATATTTTCTTAGTAACAAATTTGTTTATTAAACTGAACCAGTTTCCAAAATTTATTGATTCAATTTGATAAACATCTCCTACTAAAACAAGTAATTTAAAATTCATCTTTTCTAATATTTTAGCCATATTTAAATTACTAACTGTACTGCATTCATCTATAAATAATATATCACAGTTAATACTATCTTTGGAATGGAGATATTTACTTATAGTCATAAATTCACAATTTTTAGTGGCAATTTTCCTTCTCATATTCTCAACGGCGGGATGAGTATTAGCTATAAATACTTTATTTCTGTTTGACCAAAAATTAGAAATATGTTTTATAAAGGTAGTTTTACCTGTTCCTGCTGCTCCATAAATTATTGAAACACAAGATTGTGAAAACATATGTTTCAAAGCTTCCTTTTTATATTCATCGTCAATATTATAATTTTCAGTTTTTAGCCAAGATTCTACAGATTCCTGATATTGAACAACACCTTTATTAGATAAGTCCTTAATTCGATTAATTATTTTAACAGTATCATCCAAATAACCAGAAATATATAAATAATTTTTATACCTTTGTATATTTCTAGATTTATGTTTGTAATATAAAGAATTGTTATAATTTTCAATTAAAGATTCTATATTTTCAAAGCCACAAAGTTCTTCGATAGGTGTAAATAATTTACCATGAATTTCTGAATTGTTTTTTAATACTCGTGCAAGTAGTTCATGTTCATGGGAATCTATAGGTATTGAATCATAAAGGTCTTTAAGTCTAGGATTATGAAAAATCAAAGAAGAACAATATGGCATTTCATCAAACGGTATTGCTTTATAGCTTAAAAACAAGTTAGATAATTTCTCACATGAAGAATTAGAAAGTTGTCTTTTAATCGTTTCATTATTCATTCTATTAAGTAGATATAACAGGATATTAGCACCAGGATTCTTACTATTAACTATATCTCTACTCTTATCAAATAAAGAAGAAAGGAGTGTTTTTTTAGAATTAAAAATTTTATTTGAATAGAATCTATATTGTGCTTCATCCAGACCTATAAATTCATTTAATGAAAAGTTACTAGTAGTTAGAAATTGCATTAGATGGAAATATTCTGACGACTTGGTTTTTATTTTTAAATCTAAATTGAATATTTTAGCAAAATTATTTAATTCGCAAGGTCTTATAGATATCTCATAATTATCTATAATATAAATCGGCATTGTAGTGCCAAGCATATTAATACTATCTTTATATAAAGATAATTTAAGAGAATAGTTATCTGGAATATCTAAATTAGTAAATGCAATAATTCGACTATATTTACTAGTATTTGAGTATGCAGTTACAAAAGTAACTTCATAATAAATTTCACAGTCAATAAAAAATGGTTTTATTTTTTGTATATAGCATCTATCGTTATAATTTACTTTATTATTAAAATATCCTTTATTATTAATTTTTCTTGATATTTTAGTATGATATTCTAATAGAGAAGAATCAGTATTTAACGGAAATTTACCAAGATTATTTATAACATCAATATTATAATTATTTTTTAAAAATAATTTTGCTTTAAAAATATATTCATAATATTTAAGCATTAATCTTTCGGATGCTTCTTTATCATTTGTATAGTGAGAAACGGAAATGTTAAGTAATTTATAAAAATCAGATAGAAATTTATATTTATTATTTGATTTTATAAAATTAATTGCTTTTACTCTAACACCATTATAGTCTTTAGGGTCTAAATCTGTTCCGTTTGAAAAAACTTTTATGGCTATATCTTCAACTAGATTTCTTAGTTGGCTTAGTATATTTTGGCTTAATAGTCCTCTGTCATTGTTAAAGACATTAATATTATCATCAATAGATTTGCAAGTTATTGATATTGAATTATCTATTTTATTCATAATTCCCTCCATTAATAAATTTCATTCTACTTTCATATACAATCAAGCTTATTAGTAATACAATCACATAATGTATAAAGGAATTTATTATCATACTTTTTATTATTGGTAATTGATGATAAGTTTGACCTGTTATCTTAAAAGCGGTTAGTGTACTTGTAATAAAATCAAGTGATGACCATTGGACAACTGATAATTTTATTATATCAATTTATACTGAAAAAATCTTCTAATCACATTTATTGTTTTATCTTTTACCTAACAAATAAGCATGAGTGATGTCTTAGTTGGCTACATCATTATATTCATCATAAATTTTGTTACTAGGAAACAAATAACTTAGACTTTCCTGTTATTACTATTAACTCTACTTTTTCTTTTTCTATTCTTTTATAACTACGATTTTAATTATTTCTTTATTCTAAAAAATAATTAAAATCGTAGTTTATAATTTCTGATACTTTTTGCAAAGCTCTGTATATTTTATTTCTTTATTATAAATTTTTTTATAACTATACCCATCACATTTACAAATGATGCAAAACAGTAATCGTTTATAAAAATATGCACAAAAGTTAGCAGATTTATAAATTTATTTAAGTTATACTATACTTTAAAAGATAAAAACTTAGTTTCGGATTTATTATCACTATGTGAAAATTATCTAGTGAGAATAAGATCTTTATCAATTCAGAAAAAAAGGAAGGACTTACTTATGAAAATAACAATAATGGATCTAAGTAAATATTCCTTTTTCTATAATTTACTATGGTTATCATCAAGATAATTCTGATGAAAAATTAAATATTATCAACACTAGAAAGAGTTTCTTTCATTTTAGAGGACTAACCATGCCCAAGAGCAGGAGTCCTCCTTTTTTTGTCTAAAAACAAAAGACAAAAAAAGAATGGAGGAACCATATATGACAAAAGAATATTATATATATGTCGGTGGACAAAAAATCAAAGTAAGCGAGCAGATATACAAAGTCTACTGGCAAGAAAGAGAACACGAAAAATATTTAGAGCAGGTGGACAAGAAAAACCACTTGCTCTTTTTTTCATCTCTAAATCACGATGGGAATTTTGAAGATAATCTAGAAGATAAAAATGTTGATGTTGAAAAAGTTGTAGCTACACAAATGATGATTGAAGCACTAAGAAATGCAATGTCAAAGTTAAATAAAGATGAACGTGAAATAATTGAAAGATTATATTTCAATGATGAAACACTTCGTGCAGTAGCAAAGACTCAAAATATATCACATCCTGCTTTAATAAAAAGACGAGATAAGATTTTAGAAAAACTAAAGAAATTTATAGAAGAAATATAATTTCTGGTTACCAAAGAGGGCAAATTTTCCTTTATAAAGTGAGGGGAGTTTTGTCCTCTTTCTATTTTAAAAGAAATTTAAACAATATTTGAACCATAACAATTAAATAGACCAAGACAAGACATTAATCATTTTTGGAGCGTAATAATCTATCCGCCAAGATCTTTCTGCTGAATAATTCGGCAAAACAAGTACTGCTAAGCAAAAAGCAAGGGAAGAAGAAAGGGAGCGATAAGTAAGAGTTTGAATATAGGGAGGGATACCCTATTCGCTACGAAGAAAATGAGGATAATGATACTTCTAAGGTTGAAGCCGGCTCATCCTGAATAGAGGCGGAGGTGAGATACCTATGTTGCTAATCCAAGGCACTTGTCAATGTCAAAAAACTTTAAAAATATCAAAATTAATTTTTAAATATATTATTTGGAGGATTTATGATTAACGAAAATATAAAAGGTGTTCGTGTTTCTGAGAAAGCATTTCTAACATTAAAAGAAGCATCTGAATACTTCAATATTGGTCAAGATAAAGTTAGACAATTAACTGATGAAGATGATTGCAATTTTGTATTATTTAATGGTAGTAAGCGTCTTATTAAGAAAAAGTTAATGGAAGAATATTTAAATAGACAGTTCTCTATTTAATCTAAAACTATATATAAAACACGCTTAATGCGGTATTATAATTATAGCGTGTTCTTTTATCTAAAAAGGAGCATTTTTATGGTAAAAAGACGCAAAGATAGTAAAGGGGTTGTTTTAAAAGACGGTGAATATCAAAGGTCAAATGGCACTTATGAATTTAAGTGGCAAGACAAAATAGGTCGTAGAAAATCTATCTATGCGAAAACTCTAAAAGAATTAAGAGAAAAGGAATTAGATATTTTACGCAATACTATAGATGGAATCAACAACGAAGGAAGTAGCTTATCTGTAAATGATACTTTTAAGCTATGGACAAAGGTAAAAAGAGGTTTAAAAGATAATACCTTTAAAAATTACATCTATATGTATCAACAATTTGTCGAACCGACTTTTGGTCGTATTAAACTATCTGATATTAAAAGATCTGATGTAAGAAGTTTTTATAACAGATTAAAGGAAGATCAGGGATTGATGGTTTCTACCATAGATTGTGTCCATACTGTCTTACATCAGGTATTAGAATTAGCAGTGGATGACGAATATATAAGGTTTAATCCATCTGACAATGCTTTGAAGGAATTGAAAGTAGCTTATCGAAATGAATCTCCGAAGAAAAAAGCCATGACAATAGAAGAACAGGTGCTATTTGAAGAATATTTATCTAATAGTGATGAATATAAAAAATGGTATCCAATATTCATTGTTATGCTTTGGACAGGAATGAGAGTTGGAGAAGTCACAGGATTGCAATGGGACGATCTAGATTTTGATAATGGTCTTATAAATGTAAATAGGACTTTGGTATATTATAGTAAAGGTAAAGGATTAAATAATAGATATGCTATTAATACACCGAAGACAGCATCAGGTAAGCGAAGTATTCCTATGGTTCAAAAAGTAAAAGATGCTTTTCTTATGGAAAGAGAGTTACAAAAGACTTTTGGAATCGAATGTTGTGATTCAATCGATGGATTTAAAGACTTTGTATTTTTAAATAGGTTCGGAAAGGTTCACAATAATGGAACACTTAATAAAGCTTTAAGAAGAATTGTTAGAGATTGCAATTTAAGTATAATGGATAAAAATAAATCGAACTCTAATGATATTCTATTAGTTCCACATTTAAGCAATCACATTTTCAGACACACCTTTACTACAAGGCTTAATGAACAAAATATAAATACAAAAGCAATGCAGTCTATTCTAGGTCATTCTGATATTAGTACAACAATGGATATATATGTAGATGCAACAGAAGATTTTAAGATAGAACAGATGGGAGAATTTGAAAAAGCGATGAAATTTATATTTTAGAATTTACGACAGCTTACGACAAATTTACGACAATTTGCTAGAAATCTATAGGCACTTATAGAGAGTTAGCAAATTGTCGTAAATGGAGAAGTGCCATAAAATAGACTTTTATAGAGATTTAGACAATTATCTAAGGTAGAGGGGATTTTCCCAACAATGAAGCCAATAGGAAAAGAAGTTGCAGAAATAAATGCAAATAAAGCAGCAGATGAAAAATCAGCAGTAAAACTTGACCTATCAAAGGTAAAAGTTGAACCACTATTTGAAGAATTTGTTGACTTTGACACTTTCTCAAAATCTGATTTTAGAGTAGTTAAGGTTAAAAATTGCGAAGAAGTTCCAAAATCTAATAAACTTTTGAGGTTCACTCTTGATGACGGAACAGAAGAAGAAAGAATAATCTTATCAGGAATTAAAAACTTCTACTCTGCTGAAGAATTAGTTGGAAAAACTCTTGTTGCAATAACAAATCTTCCACCAAGAAAAATGATGGGAATAGAATCCTGCGGCATGCTCCTATCAGCAGTTTGTGATTATGATGGCGAAGAATTATTAAATCTTCTAATGCTAGATGACAAAATCCCAGCAGGGGCAAAATTATATTAATAAAAATTTTATTTATAAAAGTAAAAGGAACTGAGACAAATTTATCTCAGTTCCAATTTTTTTGCTTATTTTATTTTTTAAATTGCTTTAAGAGATTTAATATTTTAACCAGTAAAACAATTTTAATCACATGTAAAATGGTGTAGGGAATAAGGCCTGTTAGGATTGTCATGGTCGCTTCATATTTTTCCATAAAATCACATCTCCTTAAATAGCTCTTTTAATTTATTTAATATTAAAATTAAAAGGATAATCTCAATTATGTTAAAAAGATAATGAGGCTGGATCATTGTTAGGAATTTTATTATTTGCATTTTCATAATTAAGCTCCTCCATTAAAAGTCTAAGTAAAAATCTTTTTACAAATTTTTTCGTCTCCATTTTTATATCTATGTAAGTTAAAGTACATTTTCACACCTTCTTATTAGCTTTAATTGAAAAAAATTAAAGGACCTATACTTTTATCGATTTACCACATTATATCACAAAAAAAGAAAGTAAAGTTATAAAATATTTAATGGGAAATTTTTGTTAAATTAAGCGACAATAAATATTTATAAAGCCCTTCTAGTAACTTCAACTCTTTTCTTTTTATGGTATAATTTAAGTGTTAAATTTTAAGTGCAAATCGAAAATAAGAGGTGTAATGTGAAAAAAACTATTAGAGATTTTGATTTTAATGATAAAACTGCTCTTGTCAGAGTTGACTTTAATGTCCCCCTAAAGGATGGCAAGGTTACTGGCGACGATAGAATTGTTAAAGCTATTCCAACTATTGACTATTTAATTGAGAATGGAGCAAAAGTTGTGCTTATGAGTCACCTAGGAAGACCTAAGGGAGAATACAAGGAAGAATTTTCTCTTGCTCCCGTTGCTAAAAGAGCTGCTGAAATTTTAAAGAAGGACCTTAAATTTATCTCATCAAGAGAAGTTGTTGACGAAAAAGTTATAGAAGAAGTTAAAAATCTTAAAAGTGGAGAAATTGCTCTACTTGAAAATTTGAGATTTGTTAAGGGTGAAGAAAAAAACGACCCTGATTTTGCAAAAAAACTTGCAAGCCTTGGAGATATTTTTGTAAATGATGCCTTTGGAACTGCCCACAGAGCTCACGCTTCAAATGTTGGTGTGACAGAATTTTTGCCTTCCTGTGCAGGTCTTTTAGTTGAAAAGGAAATTAAATATTTTGAAGATGCCCTTAAAAATCCAGAAAAACCCTTTGCTGCAATTCTTGGCGGCTCAAAGGTTTCTGACAAAATTGGCGTAATCGAAAATCTATTGGAAAAAGTTGACACTCTTGTAATTGTTGGCGCCATGGCAAATACTTTTTTAAAGTCCAAGGGTCTTGAAGTTGGTAAATCTCTTGTGGAAGATGACAAGCTGGACCTTGCAAGAGAAATTATGGCTAAGGCAATTGATAAAGATGTAGATTTAATCCTTCCTAGAGATGTAATTGTGGCTCCAGAGCTTTCTGAAGATGCAAAGGGAACTTTAAAAGATGTTGAAGATGTAAGTGAAGATGACATGATTCTTGACATAGGTCGTGAAAGCCTAGAAGATATAAAGGCAGCTCTTGAAAAGGCAAATACAGTAGTATTAAATGGTCCTTGTGGAGTATTTGAAATCGAAGAATTTTCTCACGGAACTATTGAACTTGCAAAAATTTTGGCAGGTCTTGATGCCATAGTAATAGTTGGTGGAGGAGATTCTGTTGCCGCTGTTGAAAAGGCAGGCGTTGCTGATAAACTAACTCACATATCCACTGGTGGCGGTGCAAGTCTTGAAATGCTTGAAGGCAAAAAACTTCCTGGCATTGAGGCAGTTGAAGAAGCATGAGAAGAAAATATATTTGTGGAAACTGGAAGATGAACAAGACATCATCTGAAGCAAGAGATTTTGCAGAAAAAATAAATGAATTTAATTTTGAAAAGTCTGATGTTCTTCTTGCTCCATCTTTTGTTTCTCTTGAAAGTTTCAGAAAAAATTTAAATAAAAAAATTGAAGTAAGTGCGCAAAATCTTTCACAGTTTGACGATGGTGCCTACACTGGCGAAGTTTCAACTTCTATGTTAAAGGACATTGGAGTAGAAAATGTCATCATCGGTCACTCTGAAAGGCGAGAAAAATTTTTTGAATCCAACGAAATTGTAAATGCAAAGGTGAAAAAAGCTCTTGCAGATGATTTTCATGTAATACTTTGTCTTGGCGAAGCTATTGAAGTAAAAAATGAAAATAAAGAAGTTGAATTTGTAAAAGATGAACTTTTAAAGTCCCTTGATGGAATTAAAAATATTGAAAACATTACAATTGCCTATGAGCCAATCTGGGCAATTGGCACTGGCAAAACTTGCTCAGCTGATGATGCAGAGAAGATGTGTAGAGAAATTCGCCAGATAATTAATAAAAATTACGGAGAAATTTCTGAAAAAATTAGAATTTTATATGGCGGCTCTGTCAAGCCTTCCAATGCAAAAGAAATTTTGTCACAAGAAAATATTGACGGAGTATTAGTTGGTGGAGCCAGCCTTGATGTAGATAGTTTTGTTGAGATTATTAAAGCTGGTGAAAGTCTATGAAACCAACAATGTTAATAATTTTAGATGGCTTTGGTATAAGAGAAAGCCAAGTTGGCAATGCAGTTAAGCTTGCTAAGACTCCAACTATTTATGAATTATATAAAAACTCTCCTCACACAGAAATTTTTGCCAGCGAAGAATATGTAGGTCTTCCCCATGGACAAATGGGAAATTCTGAAGTTGGCCACTTAAACATTGGTGCAGGCAGGGTAATTTATCAAAATCTTACAAAAATTACTGAAGCCATAAAGTCAGGTGAATTTTTCAAAAATCCTGAATTTAAAAGAGCCATTGACAATGCAAAAAAGAAGGATTCAAAAATTCATTTAATAGGACTTGTTTCCAAGGGTGGAGTTCACTCACACTTTGACCACCTCTTGGCTCTTATCAAGTTAATGGCAGATGAAGGAATAGAAAAAACTTACATCCACACAATTACAGATGGTCGGGATGTTTCGCCTCATGCTGCTATAGATGACATTAAAGAACTTCAAGATGAAATCAAAAAAATTGGCAAGGGAAAGATTGCCACAATTTCTGGCAGATACTATGCTATGGATCGTGACAATAGATGGGAAAGAAGTAAAAAATATTACGACAACTTGACAAGTGATGGAGATTTTGTAGATGAAGATATTTTATCTTATATAAAATCTTCCTACGACAAGGACATCACTGATGAATTTTTATTACCTGCAAAATTTGCAAAAAATTCTGAAATAGAAGATGGGGACTCAGTAATAATTTTTAACTTCAGACCTGATAGGGTTAGACAAATTACTAGAGCCCTAGTTGACGATGACTTTAAGGGCTTTGAGAGGGAAAAAATAAATACCACTCTCGTTACAATGACAGACTATGATAAAGATATAAAAAATAAATTTGTTGCCTTTAAGGACGAAATACCAAGGGATACTTTGGGAGAGATTTTAGAAAAAAATAAAATCATGCAACTTAGAATTGCCGAGACAGAAAAGTATGCTCATGTAACATTTTTCTTTAATGGCGGACGGGAAAAGCCCTTTGAGGGAGAGGACAGAGTTCTCATTCCTTCGCCAAAGGTTGCAACTTATGACCTAAAGCCAGAAATGTCTGCCAATGAAGTCACTGATGCTGTAATTGAAAAATTAAGGGAAGACAAGTACGGCACCATAATTTTAAATTTTGCAAACACAGACATGGTTGGTCACACTGGCGACTTGCAGGCAGCCATAAAAGCTGTGGAGACAGTTGATAGTAACCTAGGCAGAATTTTAAAAGTCTTAAAGGAAAAAGATGGGGTGGCAATAATTACTGCAGACCATGGAAATTGTGAATGCATGATTGATGATGAGGGCAAGCCTGTCACAAGTCACACTACAAACCCTGTGCCAGTTTTCCTTTTCAATAAGGATGCAAAACTGAGAAGTGGCGGTGCACTTTGCGACTTATCGCCAACAATTTTAAAGATTATGGGAATTGAAAAGCCAGAACTTATGACTGGCCAAAGTTTATTTTAAATTTATAAATTATTAATTAGGAGGAATTATGAGTTTAATTGATTATGTTTATGCGAGAGAAGTCCTTGATTCAAGGGGAAATCCAACAGTTGAAGTAGAAGTTGGCACACTTAATGGTGGCTTTGGCTCTGCCATTGTGCCAAGTGGTGCCTCAACTGGAGTTCACGAAGCTGTTGAACTTCGTGACGGAGAAGAAAGATATAATGGCAAGGGCGTTGAAAAGGCAGTTGCAAATGTAAATGAAAGAATTGCCGAAGAATTAATTTGCTTCGATGTCTTTGACCAACTTGGCATCGACAAAATGTTAATAGAGCTTGATGGCACAGAAAACAAGGGAGAACTTGGTGCCAATGCAATTCTTGGAGTATCTATTGCAGTTGCAAGGGCTGCTGCTAATGAAGCAGGTCTTCCGCTTTACCAATACCTTGGTGGAGTAAATGGAAAAACAATGCCAATTCCAATGATGAATATAATAAATGGTGGCGAACACGCTGACAACAATGTAGACATTCAAGAATTTATGATTATGCCAATTGGAGCAGAAACTTTTAAGGAAGCTCTAAGAATGGGTGCAGAAGTTTATCATGCCCTTAAAAAAGTTTTAAAGGACAAGGGACTTTCCACTGGAGTTGGCGACGAAGGTGGCTTTGCACCAAATCTTGAATCAAATAAAAAAGCCTTCGACTGCATACTTGAAGCAGTAAAAGCAGCAGGTTATGAGCCAGGTAAAGACATTGTCCTTGCTATTGATGCAGCAGCTTCAGAATTTTATGATGAGGACAAGAAAAAATATGTCCTTGCAGGTGAAGGTCGTGAACTTACATCAGAAGAACTTTCAAAATTCTACCAAGAACTTGTAAATGAATATCCAATTTATTCAATTGAAGACGGACTAGCAGAAGACGATTGGGAAGGTTGGAAGCACTTGACAGAACTTATTGGCGACAAGGTTCAATTAGTTGGCGACGACTTTTTCGTAACAAATACTAAGAGACTTCAAGAGGGAATTGAAAAGAAATCTGCAAATTCAATTTTAATAAAATTAAATCAAATTGGAACAATTACAGAAACTCTTGATGCCATAGAACTTGCAAAGAGACACAATTACACAGCAATTATTTCTCACAGGTCAGGAGAAAGTGAAGACTCAACAATTTCTGATTTAGCTGTTGCAACAAATGCAGGCTTTATAAAAACTGGTGCACCAGCAAGATCTGAAAGAGTTGCAAAGTATAACGAACTTCTTCGCATAGAAGATGAACTAGGCGACCTTGCAATTTATCCTGGCTTTGATGCCTTCTTTAATTTAAAATGAAAATCTATTTTATAAGACATGGCGAGGCAGAAATTTATGCAGATGACGACTTCAAGAGAAAGCTCACTACTTTAGGCAAGAAAAAATTAGAGGAAAGCTTTAAGGCCTTTGCAAAAAATTTAAAAGACAAAAGATCCTTTAAAATTTACTCCTCACCTCTTGAAAGGGCAAAGGAAACTGCAGAAATTTTGGCAAAGCACCTGGACTCAACCTATGAAGTGAAGGACTACCTTGCCGGCGGAAGAATAAAAGATATCTTAAAAACTTTAGATAAAGATGACAATTACATCTTTGTCTCCCATGAGCCCTTTATATCAAATTGGATCTACCAGTTAACAGGCGACATGAAAATTATTTCAAGGGGCAGCATAAATTTAGTAGAAATTGATCCAAAAGAATTTACAGAATAAAATTTTTAAAACACAAGCACTGGCAAAGGTCGGTGCTTTTTTGTTGGGAAGACTTAAAAGAAACCAAGATGATTATGAATTCTTTTTAAAACTAAAGTGTGATAGAATTTGTTTACAAGATTGTGTTGGTGATTAAATGAAAAAGATAATTTTAATAGAAGACGATGAAATTTTATCAAGTGGCATTGAGTCTTACTTGTCAAAAAATGATTTTGAAGTAGAAACTTGTAAAAACTTTGAAGAAGCAAAGATAAAAATAAACAATTCTTTTGACTTGGCAATCTTAGACATAAATTTGCCCGATAATGATGGAATCGGTTTGTTGAATACTTTAAGAGAAAATAATGTTAGAGTAATAATAACTACAGTAAAAAACGATGAGAAATTTATCGTGAGAGCTCTTGACAATGGAGCAGATGATTATATTACTAAGCCTTTTAAACTAGCTATTTTAAGAGCAAGGATTGACAAGACTCTAAGGACTGCTCTTGTAAAAGATGATTTTATTAGCTTTAAAAATCTAAGCCTAAATAAAAATGAAGGAAGTTTTTATTATAAAGACGAGAAACTTGATTTAACAGCGCTAGAATTTGAAGTTATGAATTTATTTATAAATAATCCCAATAGAATTTTTACTCGAGATTTTTTGCTTGAGAGATTTTGGGATAGAAGAGAAAAGTTTGTCAATGACAATACACTAACTGCCACTATAAAAAGAATTAGAGATAAAAGTGACAGAGATATTATTAAAACAATCCGTGGAATAGGTTATAGGATGGACTGATGATTTATTTATTTTACTTTGTGAGTTTATTTGCTCTATATTATTTTTTGAAAACAAGAGAGAAAAAGAGAATAAAAGAACTTGAGAATTTAATAGATAGGCTGGGAGAAAAAAATTATTCGATTCCCATGGTGCAAGATGACTTTTCAATACTGGAAGACAAGATTTATAAGATATTTATAGAACTTGTTGAAGCTAGAGAATTAGTAGAAAAAAACTCAAAAAAGCAAACACAAAACCTAGAAGATATTGCCCATCAAATAAAGACTCCAATTACTTCAATGTTTTTTGACTTAGAGATGATCGATAAGGATGAGGATAATAAAAAAGAAATTGAAGGCCTTGAGCTTCAACTTGAAAGGCTTAACTCTCTTGCTGATATTTTATTAAAGCTATCTAGTCTTGATGCAAATGTAGATAAAATGGAAAAAAATGAAGTTTTAATTTCAGAAATAATTGAATACGCCTTAGATATTTTAAGAAAAAGTATTGATGAAAAAAACATTAAAATTATATTTGATTATGAGGACTCTGAGATAAAAGTTGATTATTATTGGGTTTCTGAAGCCCTAATAAATATTATTAAGAATGCCTTAAGCCTGGATAGAATTACAAAAATTAAAATTTCTACAAATAAAAATCCGATTTACACAGAGATAATAATTGAAGATGACGGCGGAGGTATTAAAGAAGAAAACTTCAAAAAAATATTTGAAAGATTTTACAAGAGTCCTGACTCTAAGGGCTTTGGCATAGGCCTTGCTATGGCAAAATCAATTATTGAGGCGAACAATGGAGATATATCTGTAAAAAATGGCAATGATGGTGCGGTTTTTAAAATTAAATTTTACAATGTCACTTAAAAGTCATTTTAACCCTTTATTATTGAGACAAATAGAGGGAGGTACATATGGAAATTGTTAGAACTGAAAATTTATCGAAAACTTATGGAAGTGGAGAAAATCTTGTAAGGGCAATTGATGATGTTAATTTAAAAATAGAAAAAGGAGAATTTATTGCAATTGTTGGACCAAGTGGATCAGGCAAGTCAACTCTTCTTCACTTGTTAGGCGGTGTGGACAATCCAAGTTCTGGAAAAATATTTATAGACGGCAATGACATCTCAAAATATTCATCAAAGGAATTAGCACTTTTTAGGAGGAGAAAAGTTGGCTTAATTTATCAGTTTTATAATTTAATTCCAAACTTAACTGTTAGACACAACATAGAACTTCCATTAAAGCTTGATAAGAGAAAAATCAATGAGGAAGCCCTATTAGATACAGTTAGAAAGCTAGGGATAGAAAATAAGTTGGATTCTTTTCCAAGTGAACTATCAGGAGGTCAGCAACAAAGGGTTGCCATAGCAAGGAGTCTTATCTATTCTCCGTCACTTGTACTTGCTGATGAGCCAACAGGAAACTTAGACAGAGAAAATTCAAGAGAAATAATTGAAATTTTAAAATATTTTAATAGGACTTTAAAACAGACAATTATTGTAATCACCCATGATGAGTCCATAGCCCTAGAGGCAGAAAGAGTAATAACAATAGTGGATGGAAAAGTAGTGGGAGATGAAAGAAATGAATAAGAAGAATCTCTCAATCTCACTTTCACTTTTTATAACTGCAATTTTCTTTACATTTTGCCTTTACTTTGGATATGTAAATAATAAGTTTGATTATGAACATTTTAGGAACAGATCAATTTATGATGCTAGAATTAAGACCGATACAGTTTCTGGTGAATCAAGTAAATTAAAAGAAATAAAGAATATTAAAGAAGTGGGAGAAGTTGCAGTAGAAAATAATTCTGCCAAGCTATCTCAAAATGTCTTAGTAATAAATTACACAGACCTGGGTTTTAACAAAATGTTAGAAGATAATATGTTAAAAGAGGGAAGTTTTGCCGCAAAGGATAACGAAATTACCATACCAAAAAGTCTTGCAAAAAAAGAAAATTTAAAAATTGGCGATAAGGTAAAAGTAGAATTTGGGAATAGATTAGTTGATGGAAAAATTATAAAGCCAGTTTCCAGTGTTACTAAGGATGAAGAATTTGCAAGAAAAAATAGCAAAGAATATGTAATAAGTGGTCTCACAAGAAATCTTTACAATGAAAATATGAAGATTTTTTATGCGTCTACTGTCATACCAAAGGATGCAAAAACTAATAGCTTTGTAAGATTTCATAATTTTAGAAAAGCCTACAATAATAAAGATAATTTAGAAAAAAATCTTGCATCTGTCTTGAATAAGGATAAAGTAGAACTTGAATTTAGCGAGATAATGAAAGATTACTATAATGTTGATGGAAGTCTTTTACAACAATATAGGCAGGTGATTGTAGACTCTCTTTTAATTTTTGCTACAATCCTTATTTTTATATTTTTTGTAAAAAATATTTTTACAGTTTGGGGGCTAAGAAAGATAAGAGAAATTTCAATGTACAAGTCCATTGGTTCAACAGATTATCAAATTTATAAATTGCTTTTAAAAGATGGATTAAAAATTTCACTTCTACCAATAGTTATGGGACATGTTTTCGGATATGGGGGAATCAACCTCCTCTATCTTGGTCTTCAAAGGATTGTAGAGGAAGAGGAAAAGTACAAGTATATAGAATTTTCGCCAAGCCTTTCACTTGTAGTTTTATTAATTTGCTTTTTTATAATTTTCATAGCAATATTTGCTCCAGCTAAAAAAATCGCAAGGATAAATATAATTGATGGTATAAAAGGTAACTTTAATGACAAAAGTATAAAACTAAAGAGAAATAAAGAAATTTGGAAGGAATTGAAGATAAATAATTTAAAAACTATTTCCTCTCAGAGATATATTTCTGCAATTGGAATGATAATTGTCTCAATTTTTTTGATAGTTTTCTCTATGGCAAAGTACAATAGGCTGAAAAATACTTACACTTATAATACGAATATTAATATTTTGATTCATTCAAATGAAGCTGAAATTCCAAATGTCTTAAAAGATATAATGAATACTACAGAAAATGACAGAGCCTTTCTTTCAACTGAAAAATATATTTCTCTTAGTAAGGAGCAAAATTATTCAGATGAGTTTAGATCTCTTAATTTAGATGAAAAAATGCGTAAATATTATGATAATGGCGAAGAATTTTATCTCGACGGAATTATAACGGCTTTAGATGATGAAACTTTTGAAAAGATAGGTGGCAAAAAGGGAGAGGCTTTGCTATTAAATAAAGTCCAAGTCAATCCAAACGCACCAATTGATGGATCAGAAACAACAAAATATTTTGAAAATATGGATATTTTAAATTACTCTATAACAGAAGAGAAAAATTACAATTATTCAATCAAAGTAGATAAATTAATCGATAGCACAAAGGACTTTAGGCAAAGAAGGCTACCCTTCTATGTGTATTTATACGTTGACTTTGACACATATTTTAAACTCTTAGATGACTGGAATAAGTACTATTTAAAAAATAATAATGACTTGAGAAGAAACACCTATGAACTATCAATGCAAGTTGATGAAAATAAGTTAGACGATATAAAGAATGAAGTTAAAGAAAAATTAGATTCTTCCATTGCCTATAATGAAACTTATAATTTAACTACAAGCAAAGATGTAGAAGCAAATCGCATGAAAGACGTAAAAACTTTTGGACTTATGATAATTTCTATTGCAAGTATAATTTTTATTTTAAATATAACTAATGGATATTCTTCCATTAATTTAAGTTTAATGGCAAGGAAAAAAGAAATTGGCTCTTTAATGTCTTGTGGAATAGATGAGGAAGAACTAAAACATAAATATACAAGAGATTTTATATTAGAAGAAATTAAATCACTGGCAATAGCTTTAATAGTAAGTTTTGCTGCTTTATTAATAATTGCAAAAATTTCGCCAACAATGGATATGAAAATTTTATTATCCTATTTTGAATATAAGTACTTCATTGCTTTTGCCATTTTGATTTATGGTATAAATATACTAATCTACAATTTATCTTTAAAAAATATTTTAAAGATTGATCCCATTGATTTGATAAGAGGATTTGACTAGGAGGTAGTCATGAAAAAAAGCCTTAGCAAGTATTTATTTGTCACAGGAGTTTTGATTTTTATAATTTCATATTTACTCCCAGTAGATTTTTTTGAAAATTTTACAAATTTAAGGCCCACAGGTCTTACCAGTTTATTTATCTGTAGGATTATTGGACTTATTGGTCTTATCTTTGCAGTAAAAGAAAAGTCAGTTTTGTTTGGAGTATTAAATTTTTTATTAATTATAATATTTCCACTCTTTATGTTTATTAACAGTTTAATATAATTTATTTTAAGTGATGTTAGGGATAATTAATTTTATTTTTAGCATCACTTTTTATTCAATAATTTTTATGAATTCGACTATACTAGAAATAAATTAAAAAATAGCAAAATGTTTCGAGTATAATCGAAATAAACAGAGAGAGGATTTAATTGGATTATATTTTTAGAGATTAGTTTATAGAAAAAATTAAGGAATTTATTGATATTAATGAAAAATAATTAAAATTGATTATGGAATAATTTAGATTAGAAATTAAATGACATCCTTAAGTTGGATTTATAGTCCAATTTAAGGATGCCATTTTTAAAGTTAAACAATAGCTTTAGAGTATCTTTTATATTTTATGTTAAAGGATATTATAAAGTTTATGGATTTAAAATTTTTTCAATTTATTTATCTTTATCAGAATAGTCTTTATATAAAAGATAAGTTCCCAATATGGTAGAAGCATATAAGTACTTTTTCATAAATTCTGCTTCCTCCCAAAATCTCATGTTAAAGAAACTGCCAGGAAGCACATTTAAAAATCTATCAAGAATAAGGATTACAAAGCTTAATATTATAGGGCTAATAAATACTAATATTAATAAAAACTTTTTTTTCATATTATATCACTCCTTAAAATGGATTCATTTACAGAAATGTGCTTATAAAAGTATGAAGTGTATCTTGCATTAGAGGAAGAAATACTAATAGTTTTTCAACTGATTCCAATCCTTGCATAAGAGCTAGTGCTAGCAAGCTTAAATGTTTCATATATCACTTTAATTATAATAATTTGCAAAGGTTTTGTCAAAAAATAGTGTATATCTATATGATGATAGCAAAACTTTAAGAGAAAAGCCCATAAACAATAAATATTTTTTATAATAGATGTATTTTTTCATCCATTAATTTTTATAATTATTTTTAATTAATATTATCTTATAACTTAATACTAAGTAAGTTGCTTGTAATATATCTTAAATAACTATATAATAACTTGGGGTTAAACCCGAGTTTTTTATTTAAAGGAGAAATGATGAAGACTTCATATATATTAATGGTGATTACAATTGTCTCAAAAATCTTTGGACTTTTGAGGGAAAAGGCCCTGGCATACTTTTTTGGCGTTGGCATGGTGGCAGATATTTTTCTAATTGCCTTCCAACTTCCCATGACCTTTACCAATGTCATTAGCGGCGCTGTTGCCAATGGCTACATACCCATGTATGACAAGATAAAGGAGAGAGAGGACAAGAAAAGAGCCGACATCTTTACTGCTAATCTTTCCAATATTATTTTAATTGTATTTATAATTGTTACTATTCTTTCTATTATTTTTGCACGACCTCTTGTAAAGTTAATGGCTGAAGGTTTTGAAGGCGAAAAGCTTGAGACGGCAATTTTTGTTTCAAGAGTTGCCATGCTCTCCATAGCTGTTACGGCTGTGAGCTCAATTTTTAAGGCCTATCTACAAATTCATGAAAAATTTATAACTTCAGTCCTTCATTCAATCTTAATGAATGTGATTTTAATTGGGGCCATGGCAATATCAAGAAATCTTGGCATAAATTATCTTGCAATAGGAATTTTACTTGCCTTTGTTTTGCAATATGGGATTTTTATTTTGCCAATTAAAAAACTTGGCTACAGGCACAGCCTAAAAGTTGACTTCAATGAAGACATGAAGGCAATGTTTGTCTCCATCCTTCCAATTTTAATTTCAACTTCAGCAATTGAAATTAACTTTATGATTTCTCGTTCCCTTGCATCGGGAGCCTACGCTGGCGGAATTTCTATTTTAAATTACGCCTACAAGCTTCAAAGTTTTGTAACGGGTATAGTTGTTACATCAATTATAACTGCAACTTATCCTAAGCTTGCCAACTTTGGTTCAAAAAAGGACTATGTAAACTTAAAGTCTGCCCTTTCAGAAGGACTTTCAAATATGCTACTACTTGTTGTGCCTGCAGCCTTTGGTCTATACATTTTTTCCTTTCCAATTGTAAATCTTTTATTTGTGGGGGGAGAATTTTCTGTTGATGACGCAAGGATCACTGCCACAGTTTTATCCTTCTTTGCCTTTGGTGTAATTGGTATTGGGGTCCGTGAAATTATTTCAAGAGTTTTTTATTCTCTTGGCGACAACAAAACTCCTGTCATAAATTCTGTATTAATAGTAGGAATTAATGTCGTCCTTGCCCTTTTACTTTCAAAACTAATGGGGATAAGGGGAATTGCTCTTGCAACTTCAATTTCTTTTTTAGTTGGAGCCCTTGCCCTTTACCTTTCATCAATTAAATTAATTGGAAATGTATTTAACAAGAAACTTTTTACAAATGTCATTAAAATCACTCTGGCATCAGCTGTCATGGCACTTGGCTCAAAATTTTTCTACAATATTTTAATAAAAAGCTTTGGAATAAATTTATCTCTTCTTATTTCTATAATTATTGCAGGCTTAATTTACCTTATTTTATTAATCGCCTTTAGGGTTGACGAGATAAGAGAGCTTTTGAAATTAATATTTAAGAAATAGCTAAAATAGGAATTTGCCTTTTATTTTCCTCTTTAATAGTGTAAAATATTAATTAATAAGGAGTGATAGATATGAAGGTAATTTTTCATGTAGTTGAAGCGGACAAATGGGAAGCTGTATTATCTAATGTTAGAGATTTACTAGACAATTTCGATGATATAAAAGTGGAAATAATTGCAATGGCAAAAGCTGCATCACTTTTCAACAGATATTTTGGAGTTGATTTCCATGGTGTACTTGGCAATCCTAAAGTAAACATTACTATAGGAAAGAAAGCCTTGGAAGAAAATCGCCTTTCAAAGGAATTAATACCTGCTGAAATCAAAGTAGAAGATTTGGTTATTACAAAAATAGTAAAACTCCAAAACGAAGGTTACGCTTATATTAGACTTTAAAAAAAAAGATTCTGCCAAAGGGCAGGATTTTTTTTGTTTTAAAGCTTGCAAGTTGTGTCAAAAAATGATAAAATACCTATTTGCATAATAATAATTAGAGTGGTGATTTGTACTCTAATTTGGTACACTCATTTGAAAGGCTAGGGTGAGAAAATTAATGGTACATCCTGTTAAATATGGGAAACGTGAGAGAATGAGTTTTTCTCGTGTAGACGAAGTTATGTCGCTACCAAATCTCCTTGACGTGCAGACTTCTTCATACAAATGGTTAATTGAAGAAGGGTTAAAGGAAGTATTTGATGATGTATCTCCTATCGAGGATTACTCAGGTAATTTAATTTTGGAGTTTGTCGATTATCATTTATCTGATGAAATCAAATATGATATTGACGAATCTAAACAAAGAGACACTAATTACTCTGCGCCATTAAAGGCAAAGGTAAGACTTATCAACAGTGAAACGGGAGAAGTTAAGGAACAAGAAGTCTTTATGGGCGACCTTCCTCTTATGACACCTACTGGAACTTTTGTAATTAACGGAGCAGAGAGAGTAGTAGTTTCACAACTTGTAAGAAGTCCAGGAGCATACTACAAAGAAGAAAGAGACAAGACAGGCAAAAAAATCTATTCGGCAACACTTATTCCAAATAGAGGAGCTTGGCTTGAATTCGAAACTGATGCTCAAGGCGTAATTAATGTAAGAATCGACAGAACTAGAAAAATCCCAATAACAATTCTATTAAGAGCATTGGGAGTTGAATCTAACCAAGAAATAATTGATGTTCTTGGCGAAAGTGAAGCACTTTTAAAGACACTAGAAAAAGATACTACTACTAATAAAAATGAAGCTTTACTTGAAATTTATAAAAAGTTAAGACCAGGTGAACCACCTACAATTGATTCAGCACAGTCACTTTTTGAAAATATGTTTTTTGACGACAGAAGATACGATCTTGCCAAGGTTGGAAGATATAAATTCAACAAAAAGTTGGGCATCAGCGCAAGAATAGAAAACAATATTCCTGCAGAAGACATAATAGACCCAATGACTGGTGAAATCTTAGCTGAAGAAGGAGAACTTCTCACTAGGGCTAAGGCTGAAAAAATTGAAGCAGCTGGTGTAAACCAAGTTCTTATAAAGACTGACGAAAACTTTGAACACGCAACAGATAAGACAATAGTAATAGGAAATAACTTTACTTTTGTTGATGCTTATGAACTTGACTTTGACATGGAAGAACTTGGCTTTAAAGAAAAAGTTTATAGACCACTTTTTGACCAGCTTTACGAAGAATATTCAGAAGATACAGAAAAATTCAAAGATGAACTTGTAAAAGCTCACAAAGAACTTTCTCCAAAACATATTTTAATCGACGATATTATCGCAGGAATTAATTATGAATTTGGACTTATGAATAATATTGGTTCAGTTGACGACATCGACCACCTTGGGAATAGAAGAATTAGGTCCGTTGGGGAACTTCTTCAAAACCAATTTAGAATTGGTATTTCAAGAATGGAAAGAGTTATCCGCGAAAGAATGACAGTACAAGATGTTGACGCAACTACACCACAATCACTAATAAATATTAGACCTGTGACAGCTGCCATAAAAGAATTTTTTGGCTCTTCACAACTTTCACAATTTATGGACCAAAACAATCCTCTATCAGAATTAACACACAAGAGAAGGTTATCTGCACTTGGACCTGGTGGGTTAAGTAGAGATAGAGCTGGATTTGAAGTGCGTGACGTCCATAACTCACACTATGGAAGAATGTGTCCTATTGAGACACCAGAAGGTCCAAACATTGGACTTATAACATCACTTACAACTTACGCAAGAATTAACGAATATGGTTTCATTGAAACACCTTATAGAAAAGTTGTTGACGGAGTTGTAACTGACCAAATTGATTATCTAACAGCCGATGTAGAGTACGAACAAATCATAGCTCAAGCTGACGAAAGGCTTGATGAAAATAATAAATTCGTTGAAGACAGAATTGCAGCCAGAGGTCATGGCGGTAATGCCGATATATTTGACATCAAAGATGTAAATTACATGGACGTTTCACCTCAACAAATAGTTGCAGTTGGTACTTCAATGATTCCTTTCTTGGAAAACGACGACGCCAACAGAGCCCTAATGGGTGCCAACATGCAGCGTCAAGCAGTGCCTCTATTAAAAACTGAAGCTCCTGTTGTTGGAACTGGTATTGAATATAGAGCTGCTAAGGACTCAGGCGTTGTAGTAGTTGCTAAAAACAAGGGTAGAGTTAAAAAAGTTGATGCCGTTCACATTGAAATCGAAAGAGAATTTGACAAGGGCATTGACACTTATAAATTACACAAATTCATGGGCGGAAACCAAGGCACTACAATTAACCAAAGACCAATAGTAAAGGCTGGCGACTCTGTAGAAGCTGGCGAAATCATTGCCGATGGACCAAGTACAGACCAAGGTGAAATGGCTCTTGGTAAAAATATCCTAATAGCCTTTATGAACTGGGAAGGATACAACTACGAAGATGCCATGCTTGTAAGTCAAGAACTTGTAATTGACGATGTACTAACTTCACTTCACATTGAAGAATATGAATCTGAAGCAAGAGATACAAAACTTGGACCTGAAGAAATCACTAGAGATATTCCTAATGTTGGCGAAGATATGTTAAAAGACCTTGACGAAAGAGGAATTATAAGAATTGGTGCAGAAGTTAAACCTGGAGATATCCTTGTTGGCAAGGTAACTCCAAAGGGTGAAACTGAACTTTCTGCAGAAGAAAGACTTCTTCGTTCAATCTTTGGTGAAAAGGCAAGAGAAGTAAGAGATACTTCCCTTAGACTTCCTCATGGTGAACAAGGAATTGTCGTAGATGTAAAGACTTTTAATAGATCAGATGGCGACGAACTTCAACCAGGCGTAAATGAAATGGTGAGAGTTTTTGTCGCTACTAAGAGAAAGATTCAAGTTGGAGATAAGATGTGTGGTCGTCACGGCAACAAGGGGGTTATTTCTAGGGTAATGCCTAAGGAAGATATGCCTTACATGCCAGATGGTACACCTATCCAAATTGTTCTTAACCCACTAGGGGTTCCTTCTCGTATGAACCTTGGACAAGTTCTTGAAGTTCACTTGGGGCTTGCTGCCAAAAAACTAGGATGGCACGTTGCCACTCCAGTATTTGACGGTGCCAATGAAAATGACATTTTCGATACACTTGAAGAAGCTGGATATTCTAGAGATGGAAAGATTCAACTAAGAGATGGTAGAACTGGAGAAGAATTTGACCACCCTGTAACTGTTGGTTACATGTATATGTTAAAACTTCACCATTTAGTTGATGAAAAGATCCACGCTCGTTCTACTGGACCTTACTCACTTGTTACACAACAACCTCTTGGAGGTAAGGCACAATTTGGTGGACAAAGATTTGGAGAAATGGAAGTTTGGGCTCTAGAAGCTTATGGTGCAAGCCATACTCTTCAAGAAATGCTTACAGTTAAGTCTGACGACATTGTTGGTCGTGTTAAGACTTACGAAGCAATTGTTAAGGGCGAAAATATTCCACAACCAGGAGTTCCTGAATCCTTTAAGGTTTTAATAAAGGAATTACAAGCACTTGCTCTTGAAATTCAAGTACTTGATGAAAATGGAAATGAAGTTGACCTTGAAGTTGATGAAGATGAACTAACAAAGATTGACAACATTGACGACAAAAATACAGAAACAGATGACGAAATAAAGGAACTTATTGAACACACAGGAACTGCAAATATTGGCATCAGAACAATTTCCAATGACGAAGTTGAGTCTTTTGAAAACAGTCACTTCTTCGAAGATGAAGATGACGAAGAAGACGATTTTGATGAATCCGATGAAGCTGAAGATTAATTAGTTATTTTAATTAATAGGAAAGGAGAAGTGCTCCTTGAGCGAACATGAATTATTCCATTCAATAAAAATTGGACTTGCTTCACCAGAAAAGATCAGATCATGGTCTTATGGCGAAGTAAAAAAACCAGAAACAATAAATTACAGGACATTAAAACCTGAAAAGGAAGGTCTATTTTGTGAAAAAATATTTGGGCCTACTAAGGATTGGGAATGTTCCTGTGGAAAATATAAAAGAGTAAGATACAAGGGAGTAGTCTGCGAAAAATGTGGCGTTGAAGTCACAAAGGCTAAGGTTCGTCGTGAAAGAATGGGTCATATTGAACTTGCTGCTCCAGTATCACATATTTGGTACTTTAAGGGCATACCTTCAAGAATGGGTCTTGTGCTAGACATGAGCCCTAGAGCTCTTGAAAAAGTTCTTTACTTTGCATCTTATGTTGTAACCTATGTTGAACCAGGCGAAACAACTCTTTATGAAAAGCAACTTCTTTCAGAAATTGAATATAGGGAGTTCAAAAGAGAATATGGCGACAAGTTTACTGCCAAGATGGGTGCTGAAGCCATTAGAGACCTTCTTGTAAAAGTTGACCTACAAAAGGAAAATGACGAACTACAAGAAGAACTTCAAGATGCAACAGGACAAAAGAAAATTAGAATCACAAGAAGACTTGAAGTAATAGATGCCTTCATCCAATCAGAAAACAAACCTGAATGGATGATACTTGATGCAATCCCAGTAATTCCACCAGATTTAAGACCAATGGTACAACTTGACGGTGGCAGATTTGCAACAAGTGATTTAAATGATTTATATAGAAGAATTGTAAATAGAAACAACAGACTTAAAAAGTTAATGGACATCAACGCTCCAGACATTATCGTTAGAAATGAAAAGAGAATGTTACAAGAATCTGTTGATGCTCTTATAGATAATGGAAGACGAGGAAGACCTGTAACTGGTCCTGGCAACAGACCACTTAAATCTCTATCAGAAATGTTAAAGGGTAAACAAGGCCGTTTCCGTCAAAACTTACTTGGTAAGAGAGTTGACTACTCTGGTCGTTCTGTAATCGTAGTTGGACCAGATCTTAAATTCTACCAATGTGGTCTTCCAAAGAACATGGCTCTTGAACTTTTCAAGCCTTTCGTAATGAGAGAACTTGTAAAGAGAGAACTAACTTACAACATTAAGTCTGCAAAGAGAATGGTTGAAAGAGGAAAAGACGAAGTTTGGGATGTACTTGAAGATGTTATTAAGGACCATCCAGTTCTTCTTAACCGTGCACCAACACTTCACAGACTTGGTATTCAAGCCTTTGAACCAGTTCTAGTAGAAGGTAAGGCTATTAAGCTTCACCCACTTTCTTGTACAGCCTATAATGCCGACTTTGACGGTGACCAAATGGCTGTCCATTTGCCACTATCAACAGAAGCACAAGCTGAAGCAAGACTACTAATGCTTTCAACAAATAATATCTTGGCACTAAAGGATGGTAAACCAATTACTACTCCTACTCAAGATATGGTACTTGGTTCCTACTATCTAACTCTTGATAGAAAAGATAAATTAAAGGGCGATGGCTCAATTTACAGAAATTTTGATGAAATGTTCCACGCTTATGAATCAGGCTTCTTGCACCTACAATCTCATGTATCTGTGAGAAGATTTGCTGACGAAAATGACAAGAGAGGTAAAATTGTCCCATCAACTGTTGGTAGATTTATTGTAAATGAATTTATCCCACAAGACCTAGGTTTTGTAAATAGAGATGAAGACAAATATTCTCTTGAAATCGACCAAGTTGTAGATAAAAAACTTCTTGGTAAAATAATTGAAAAAACTTACAAAAAACATGGAAATATAAAAACTGCTGAGCTACTTGATAACATCAAGGCTACAGGCTATCACTACTCAACTATTGGAGCTGTATCAATTTCAATGGGTGACGTTGAGATTCCTGACACAAAGCCAGAACTTTTAGCTAATGCAGAAAAAGAAGTTGCTAAATACGAAAAAGCCTTTAGAAGAGGTCTTATTTCTGATGAAGAAAGATATGAAAAGGTAATTGAAATTTGGAACAAGGCAACTGATGACTTGACTGACGATGTAATGGACGGCTTTGATGCTTTAAATAACATCTACATCATGGCAGATTCAGGAGCCAGAGGTTCAAAGAATCAAATCAGACAACTTGCAGGTATGCGTGGACTTATGGCATCACCTTCAGGTAGGACAATTGAAGTTCCAATCACTTCAAACTTTAGAGAAGGTCTTTCTGTACTTGAATTCTACATGTCAGCCCATGGTTCCAGAAAGGGACTTGCCGATACAGCACTAAGAACTGCCGACTCTGGATATTTAACAAGAAGACTTGTAGATGTTTCACAACAAGTAATTGTTTCTGAAGAAGACTGTGGAACTGATGAATATTTAGTAGCAAGAGCCTTTAAAGATGGCAAGGAATTAATTGAGTCCCTTGCTGACAGAATCGAAGGAAGATATTCTTTCGAAGATATAATAAATCCAGAAAGTGGAGAAGTTATTGTTAAGGCAAATGAAGTTATCTCTGATGATGACGCAGTTTTAATTGAATCTCTTGGCATAGAAGAAGTTAAGGTAAGATCAGTTCTTGGATGTAAGGCTAAACATGGAGTATGTGCCCACTGCTACGGCAGAAACCTAGCAACAGGTTCTCGCATTGGCATTGGAGAAGCAGTTGGTGTAATTGCTGCTCAATCTATAGGTGAACCGGGTACACAACTTACAATGAGAACTTTCCACACTGGTGGTGTAGCTGCAGCAGCAGATATCACACAAGGTCTTCCAAGAGTTGAAGAACTTTTCGAAGCAAGAAAGCCAAAGGGACTTGCAGTAATTGCAGAAAGAGGCGGTCTTGTTGACATTAAAGAAACAAACAAGAAGAGAGAAGTTCTTATAACTGCAGAAGATGGAACAGTTGACTCCTACAACATCGTCTATGGCTCAAGACTTAAAGTTAAACAAGGCGATGAAGTTGAAGCAGGGGACGAACTTACACAAGGTTCCGTATATCCACAAGATTTACTAAGAGTAAAAGGCGAAAAGGGTGTACAGGAATACATTGTTAAGGAAGTTCAAAGAGTTTACAGACTTCAAGGTGTAGACATTAACGACAAGCACATTGAAATTATAGTTAGACAAATGCTATCAAAGTGCAAAATCGAAGATGCAGGAGACACAGACTTACTTCCAGGCTCACTTGTTAATGTAGTAGACTACAAAGAAGCGAATAAGAAAGCAAAGGAAGAAGGCAAGGAGCCAGCAATTGCAAAAGTAAATCTTCTTGGAATTACAAAGGCATCACTTGCAACAGATTCCTTCCTATCAGCAGCATCCTTCCAAGAAACAACAAGAGTTCTTACAGATGCAGCAATAAAGGGCAAAGAAGATATGCTTGAAGGCTTAAAGGAAAATATTATAATCGGACAACTTATACCAGCAGGTACAGGCGCTCGTATAAATTCCAAGGTACAAATTGGAATCGACGAAAGCCTAAAGGAAGATTACAATATCCTTGAAGACTCTGAAGTAATAACACAAGAAGATGTAAAAGTTGAACTTGAAAGTGTAGCAGAAGAAGAATAAAAAAATAAATTTTAAGTAGGTTGATTAGTCAGCCTACTTTTTTTATGCAAAGAGGATAAAAGGAAACTCCTTTAAAAATTTATGGGGGGGGGTGCTATAATAAATTAAGAAGGAAAAGTTTTTATTTATTAATAAAAGATTTTGAGGTGATTTAATGAGTGACTTATCAACATATATATTAGTGGCAATTTTTACATCAGCCTTAGTCACTTTTATTTACATAAGAGAAAATAAGAAAGAAGAAAAAGATTCTGAGAATGACATGATATACTCCTTCCTAATAACAAATTTTTTAATCTTACAATTTTACGATAGAATTTATCAAAATATTGGTCTCGTAATCATTATAAGCATGTTTGTATATTTTGTGATTTGGGCTATTTATAAACTTTACACAGATAGCTTAAGGGGAAAGAAGTTATTGGAAAATAAAAATGAGCCTAAGTGGAGGATTTTATTTATTTCCATATCTTTTATATTAATAGCAAGCCTTAGCTTTTTAGAATTAAAAGATGGGGATACTATTTATTCAACCAGCAAAAGTGACTTTCAAAAAATTTTAATAATTTCAACTCTTTTTGTTACTTACATTAAAATTATTTTAGACATGAGACTTTTAAAAAGTATTTTATTTGAAAAAGATATTTGGAGAAGAGCTTTTATTATTTCAGAGATTATCTTGCTTTTAATACTGGCTTTAGGAAGTGCTTACAACATAAAAAATATAAGTCGTTTTGAGTTCTATGTAGGAAGAGAAAGTCATCAAGAAATATCAGGAGAGGAAATATGGAATCATTAATTATATTTTTTATATTTACATTTATTTTATGTTCACAAATTCCAATTGCAGATAGGTATAAAGAAAAAAAAGGAATAGAAACTAACAGTAGAGATATAATGAAGACCTATATTTATGCTTTTATAGTTATAGAATTATGGATTTCAATGTTTTTTTGTCAAGACAAGCTATATTTTTATTTAGCAGTTTTTGGTCTTGTGGCATATTTTCTTTACAGAACTTACACAGAGGATATTTTGAAAAATAAGTACAAAGACGCCCCAAGACTTTATAAAATAACGACAATTATTGTACAAGCGATTCTTATAATTTATCAACTAATATTCTTTATGACCCTTGAAGATGGTCATGGAGTGAGTTCCTTTAAAAAAATTGAGTTTTCAATAGTTTTGCCAAGCCTTATACTAGTTGTCTTGTGGCTTAGCTATTATTTATCAAAAAAGTCACTTTCTAAAATATTTGTGGAAAAAGATACCTATAGAAAAGTTTTTATCATTCTACAAACTTTGTTTATTGTAATTTTTGCTGGATTTATAATCTATAACTTCATAAATATCAATAGATTTGATTTTTATCTTGACAGGATGTAATAAGACGTCAGATAAAGGAGAAAGAAATGACTGATACAATGATAAATGTTTTTGCAGGATTTATTCTAGCCTTAATATTTTTTAAATTTATTGAAAAACTTTCCAAGGAAAAATTTTTAAATAAAAACACCAGTAAAGAAGAAAGGCTTGTCGATTATTACTCTAGTGCAAGTCTTATAATTTGTACTTTCATTAGTTCAGTTTATTCAATAGAAAAGTTAGTTTTGTACCCAATTGGAGCTTATTTATTAATCCTACTTTTTTTAAAAGTATTTATGAGTGATAGAAAAAAATTTAGAGAAATTGATATTTTAAAAACAAAAGGTACTATTATTTCATTAATTTTTACAATTTATCAAATTACATTTTTTCTAACACTAAAGGATGGAACTGTAATAAAAAACTTTAACAGGTCAGCTTATGTTAGCACTATGATTTATTTGTTAATAGGATTTATTATCTTTAATCTATATTTTTTAATAAAGATTCTTAGGACAATTTTTATAAAGAAGGATATTTATAGGAAAGTTTTTACTATAATAGATATAATTTTTATCTTATCCCAAGCTTTCTTTATAATTTATAATCTTGTAAGAGCAGACAGGTTTGTTTTTTACCTTGACAAATTTATGTAAATTTTTAATAAAAATAATATATAATGAAAAAATATGGAAATTTAGCTAATTTCTCATATTTTTTGTTGACTTAATGGCTTTGTAATGATAAAATTGATGAGTATTTGAGACGGAAAGACTACCTAAGACTGGGTAGTCTTTGAAATGTCCAATACTATTATTAAAACAGGAGGTGCAATTAATGCCTACAATTAACCAATTAGTAAGAAATGGTAGAAAGAAAATTCACAGTAAATCTAAATCACCAGCTCTTGATGTAAACTATGACACACTTAAAAAAGTTGAAACTGAAGTTAATTCTCCACAAAAAAGAGGAGTATGTGTTGCAGTAAGAACAGTAACACCTAAGAAACCGAATTCAGCTCTTAGAAAAGTTGCCAGAGTTCGTTTGACAAATGGCTACGAAGTTATGGCTTACATTCCAGGAATCGGACACAACCTACAAGAACACAGTGTTGTTTTAATCCGTGGTGGAAGAGTTAAGGATTTACCAGGTGTTAGATACCATATTGTAAGAGGTACTCTTGATACAGCTGGAGTAACTGACAGAAAGCAATCTAGATCTAAATATGGTACTAAGAAACCTAAAAATTGATAGAATTTTTTACGAGAATTTATAGATTTTTGGCTTACGGGCTCAACCTGAGTACCAATGAATCGACTGAAAAATAGTTAAGGAGGGAAGTTATGCCAAGAAAAGGACATATCCAAAAACGTGAAGTTATGGCTGATCCAATGTACAGTGATGTAGTTATCACTAAGCTTATAAACAATGTTATGCTTGACGGTAAAAAAGGTACTGCTCAAAAAATTGTTTATGGAGCACTTGAAACAATTGCAGAACAAACTGGAGAAGACGCACTTGAAGTATTTTACAAGGCACTTAATAATGTAATGCCTGTACTTGAAGTAAAGGGAAGAAGAATAGGCGGTGCTACTTACCAAGTTCCAATGGAAGTTAGACCGGAAAGACGCCAAACACTAGGACTTAGATGGTTAGTTAGATATGCAAGAGCTAGAGGCGAAAAGACAATGCACGAAAGACTTGCAAAAGAAATCCTTGATGCATCTAACGGACTAGGCGGAAGCGTTAAGAGAAAAGATGAAATGCATAGAACAGCAGAAGCTAACAAGGCCTTTGCTCACTATAGATGGTAATAAGGGGAGGAATTTATGGCTCGCGAAATACCATTAGAGAAATATAGAAATATTGGTATTATGGCCCATATTGATGCTGGAAAGACTACTACTACTGAACGTATTCTTTTCTACGCTGGTAAGATTCACAAAATCGGTGAAACTCACGAAGGTGCAGCACAAATGGACTGGATGGAACAAGAACAAGAAAGAGGTATCACAATTACTTCTGCAGCTACTACTGCTCACTGGAAAGGCTACAGACTTAACATTATCGATACTCCGGGACACGTTGACTTCACAGTTGAAGTTGAAAGATCTCTAAGAGTACTTGATGGTGCTGTTGCACTTTTTGATGCAAAAAGTGGTGTAGAACCTCAATCTGAAACTGTTTGGAGACAAGCAGATAAATATCACGTTCCAAGAATTGCACATATTAACAAGATGGACGTTACTGGTGCTGATTTCTTTAGATCAGTTGACACTATTGACAAGAAATTACATGGTAACCCAATTCCAATTCAAATCCCAATGGGAGCAGAAGATACTTTCATTGGAATGATTGACCTTGTTGAAATGAAGGCAGAAATTTACAAGGACGAACTTGGTAAGGAAATCGAAATTACAGATGTTCCTGAAGAATATTTAGACAAGGCAAATGAATATAGAGATAAATTAATTGAAAAAGCTTCTGAATTTGATGAAGATTTAATGATGGCTTATCTTGAAGGAGAAGAAATCGATAAGGAACTTCTTAAAAAAGCAATAAGAAAGGGTACTCTTGCAGTTGAGATCACTCCAGTATCTTGTGGTTCTTCCTACAAGAACAAGGGAGTTCAACTTCTTCTTGATGCAATAATTGATTACCTTCCATCTCCAATTGATGTACCAGCTATTGAAGGTACTGATTTAGATGGAAATGAAGTTCAAAGACATTCTTCAGATGATGAACCTTTCTCAGCACTTGCATTTAAAATCGTTACTGACCCTTATGTTGGTAAGCTTGCATACTTTAGAGTTTATTCAGGAGTTTTAAAAGCAGGTTCTTACGTAATGAACTCTACTAAGGGAAAGAGAGAAAGAATCGGAAGAATTCTTCAAATGCACGCTAACAAGAGAGAAGAAATCGAAGAAATCCGTGCAGGAGAAATCGCTGCAGCTGTAGGTCTTAAAGACACTACTACTGGTGATACACTTTGTGATGAAAAAGAACAAGTAATTCTTGAAAATATGGAATTCCCAGAACCAGTTATCTCTGTAGCAATTGAACCAAAGACAAAGGCTTCTCAAGATAAGATGGCTCTTGCCTTAGCAAAACTTGCTGAAGAAGATCCAACTTTCAGAACATACACTGATGATGAAACTGGTCAAACAATTATCGCAGGAATGGGTGAACTTCACCTTGATATCATTGTTGATAGACTTTTAAGAGAATTTAAAGTTGAAGCCAACATTGGTAACCCACAAGTTTCATATAGAGAAGGTATTAAGAAGAACGCTGAAGGCGAAGCTAAATACGCTCGTCAATCTGGTGGTCGTGGACAATATGGTCACGCTAAGATTAGAATTGAACCTAATAAACCAGGTGAAGGCTTTGTATTTGAAAATGCCATCGTTGGTGGCGCAATTCCTAAGGAATTTATTGGACCAACTCAACAAGGTATTGAAGAAGCACTTCAATCAGGTATTATCGGTGGATACGAAGTACTTGATGTTAAGGTAACTCTTTATGATGGATCTTACCACGAAGTCGACTCTTCTGAAATGGCATTTAAGATTGCCGGTTCTATGGCAGTTAGAGATGCTCTTGCAAAGGCAGACCCAGTACTTCTTGAACCTATGATGAAGGTTGAAGTTACAACTCCTGAAGAATACATGGGAGATGTAATTGGAGACATTAACTCAAGAAGAGGAAGAATGGAAGGTATGGAACTTGTAGCTGGAGCTCAAATCGTTACAGCTTATGTACCACTAGCAGAAATGTTTGGTTACGCAACTAGCCTTCGTTCAAACACACAAGGAAGAGCTAACTACTCAATGCAATTTGATCACTACGAAGAAGTACCTGCATCAATAGCTGAAGAAGTAGTTGGAGATAAAAAGAAAAACTAATAATTAGGAGGATTAATAATGGCTAAAGCAAAATTTGAAAGAAATAAA